>NZ_JAQGKL010000277.1 GCF_028290105.1 Methylobacterium sp. | reverse complement strand
ATGCTGCTGTCGTCCGAAGACGACCCCGAAGTCAAGGCCAAAGCCTTTGCCGCCGGCGCCAACGACTACATGGTCAAGTGGCCCGACCCGCGCGAGCTGCTGGCGCGCGTGCGCTACCACAGCGCCGCCTGCCAGGCGCGGCGCCAGCGCGATGCCGCCTTTGTGTCGCTGCGCCGCAGCCAGGAACAGCTGGCAGCGAGCCAGTCGGCCCTGCACCAGGCGCAAAAAATGGAGGCCATCGGCCAGCTCACCGGCGGCGTCGCCCACGACTTCAACAACCTGCTGACGGTGATCGTCGGCGGGCTCGACATGATGATCCGCAAGCCGGAGAACACGGAGCGGGTTGTCCGCCTGGCTGAGGCGGCGATGACGGCCGCCCGGCGCGGCGAGCAGCTCACCCAGCAATTGCTTGCGTTCTCCCGCCGCCAGATGCTGCGGCCGCAGACCCTCAACCCGAACCGCCTCCTCATCGATTTCCGGCCCCTCGCCGAGCGGGCCGCCGGCGGCGCCATCGAGCTCACATTCGATCTCGACCCGGCGCTGGACCCGATCCGCATCGATCCGGCGCAGTTCGAGGCGGCCGTGCTCAACCTCGTCGTCAATGCACGCGACGCGATGGACGGCGACGACCGCGGCTCGCGGATCGCCGTGCGCAGCCGTAACGTACACCTCGACACGGCAGCCGTGGCGGACCGGGGCGTCCCCCCGGGTGCCTACGTGGAAGTCTCGGTGAGGGATCTCGGCAGCGGTATCCCACCCGAGACGATGGCACGGGTCTTCGAACCGTTCTTCACGACGAAGGAAGTCGGCAAGGGCACCGGGCTCGGCCTGTCCCAGGTCTACGGCTTCACCCGCAGCGCTGGTGGGTTCGTCGGCATCGAGACCGAACTCGGCGTCGGCACCACATTCCGCCTCCTGTTCCCGCGCTCGGCCGATCCGGCCGGGGAGGAGATTGGCGTCGCGGGAAGCAGCGCGCTGCCCCTGCGACGGGCGGCGGAGGGCGACACCGTGCTCCTCGTCGAGGACGACGAGCAGGTCTTGACCATGGCGGTCGAGAGCCTGGAGGAACTTCAGTACAAGGTCATCGTGGCCCGCAACGCCGCCGAGGCGCTGGTGCAGCTTCAGGGCGTTGCGCGCATCGACATCCTGTTCTCCGACGTGGTGATGCCGGGGGGCATGAACGGATCGCAGCTCGCGGTGGCGGCCCAGCGGCTTCGGCCCGGACTGAAGGTGCTGCTCACCTCCGGCTACGTCGCCAACCTCGACGAGGGCCAGATCATCGGGCGCGGGGACCTGCCCGTCCTCAACAAGCCCTATCGCCGCGACGAACTCGCCCGCTCGTTGCGCCTCGTCCTCGGCGGCAAGGCACCCTGACGCCTGGGCCGGGCGCACTCACGCTCCGGTGGATGGGTCGCACCTGTCGTGGTGCGTTCGCGCCTTAGATCTGCGCCATGACCAGCCATCCTCTCGTGCCCCGCAGCTTCCCCATGACCCGCAGCGCGGGGCTCGAGCGCCTGTCCGAATTCCTCGCCTCGGCGGGCGGGGCCTATGCGGAGGCGCGCAACACCGACCGTGGCCCCGACCGGCCGCCGACGAGTTCGGCCCTCTCGCCCTATCTGCGCCGCCGGCTCGTGACCGAGGCGGAGGTCGTGGAGGCGGCCCGCACCGCTTACGGCGACGAGGGCTCGGACAAGTTCGTGAGCGAGGTCTTCTGGCGGACCTACTTCAAGGGCCATCTCGAGACCCATCCCGAAGCCTGGACCGCCTACCTCGCCGGGGCGGAGGCGGCGCGCGAACGCCTTGAGGCGGAGCCCGGCCTGCGTCGCACCTACGAGGCGGCCATCGAGGGCCGCACCGGGATCGACGGCTTCGACGACTGGGTCCGGGAACTCGTCGAGACGGGCTGGCTCCACAACCACGCCCGGATGTGGTTCGCCTCGATCTGGATCTTCACCCTGCGCCTGCCCTGGGAACTCGGCGCGGCATTCTTCCTGCGCCACCTCGTCGACGGCGACCCGGCGAGCAACACCCTGTCCTGGCGCTGGGTCGCCGGCCTGCACACGCGGGGCAAGCACTACGTCGCCCGCGCCCAGAACATCGCCCGCTACACCGAGGGGCGCTTCCTGCCCGAGGGATTGGACGAGTATCCTGACTCCCTCGACGAAAGCATGCCTCCGCGCGAGACGGCACTGGCGCCTGCCGATGCCGCCCCGGCCGGCGACCATGCCTTGCTGCTGCACCTCGACGACCTTCATCCGGAGAGCCTGCCCCTGTCGGGCTCGCGGGTGGTGCGGATCGCGGGCCTGCTCGCCCACGCGCCGGACGCGTCGGATCGTGTCCGCGCGGCCGACCGTGACGCGATGGAGGATGCCCTGGCACGGGCGGGCGCGCATTTCGGTTGCGACGCGAGCCCGGTCGGCTCCGGCTGGTCCGGAGAACTCCCGGTTGTCACCGCCTGGGCCCCGGTGGGCCCGTCCGCCGCCGCCCTGCCGGACGGGTGCCTGTGGGTTCGGCGCGCTTGGGACGAGGCGGCCTGGCCCCTGTCCACACGCGGTTTCACGAAGGTGAGGAAAGCGATTCCGCAGCTTCTGAGGTCCTGATCCGCATTGTCGCCATGGCCGCTGCCGTGAGAACGGTGGTCACGGCGGCAGAGCGGGTGCCGGCCAAACCGATGGAAAATCCGGGAAGCGGCGAACGCAGTGCAGCCCTGCATTTTGTATTGCAGTGCAACATGAGGCGCGTTCGGCCGTTGACTGGCCGCTACCCTCGCATCGCCGCGTGAGGGACGGCATCTGGCGATTTCGTGCGACGCGCGAAGGCTACGATGCTGCCACCTCGCTGAAAGTCGACCCGATGCGCCTCGTTCCCATTCTCGCGACCCTCGTTCTCGCAACGCTGCCGTTGCCGGCCCTGGCGTC
>NZ_JAQGKL010000263.1 GCF_028290105.1 Methylobacterium sp. | reverse complement strand
AGGCCAACAGGAGCGGGTTCGATCTGCTCTGGCCCTTGCCCGAGCCGCCCCCCCTCGTCAGCGTGATCATGCCCACGCGCGATCGCCTCGACCTGATCCGGCGCTCCAGCGACGACGTTCTCAACGGGACCGCCTATCCCTCCGTTGAGCTGGTGATCGTCGACAACGGCTCCACCGACCCAGATGTGCTCGCCCATTACGGGACCCTGCGCGCTGACCCGCGCGTTAGGCTTCTTCCGGTGCCGGGGCCGTTCAACTTCTCGGCGTTGATCAATGCGGGCGTCGCGGTCTCGCGCGGATCGGTCGTCGTCCTGCTGAACAACGACGTCGCGGTCCTGCGCGAGGATTGGCTCGCGGCCCTGGTGCGTCAGGCTTGCCGGCCGATGATCGGCGCGGTCGGCGCCAAGCTCCTCTATGCCGACGGCACGCTCCAGCATGCCGGGGTCGTGGTGGGTCTCGGCGGACGGGCGGGCCACATCCTGCGGCGTCGGCCCGGCGACGCGTCCGGCCATCTCGGCCGCCTGCGCGTCGCCCACGAGGTCTCGGCCGTGACGGCGGCGTGCCTCGCGGTGGAACGCCGCAAGTTCGACGCGGTGGGCGGCCTCGACGCCGAGACCTTCCCCATCGATTTCAACGACGTCGATTTCTGCCTGCGCCTGAACGCGGCCGGCTACCGGACGATCTGGACGCCGCGCGCCGTGATGGCTCATCTCGAATCCACCAGCCGTGGGCCGGCGGTCGGCCCGGCCCGGGCGCGCTTCGAGCGGGAGGCCGAGGCTTTCGCCGCCCGATGGCAGGACGCGATCCGGCACGATCCCTATTACCACCCGGGCCTTTCGCTCACGACCTTCGGGGAAGACCTTGAATAGGCGCGCCGCACCGCGCGCGGCCGGCGATGCCTGACCCCGCCCTTCGCTTTGCCGTCGCACCCGACCAGGGGGGCGCGTTTCGGCGCCGGATGCGCGCGCTTCGGGTCCTGGTGCTGGCCCCCCGAGAGGCACTGGCCATCCTGCGGGCGCGCCTGGCGGGAAAGCGCGTGCGGGGCCGACAGGCCCGGGCGGCCCTCGTCGGCCTCGATCATCACGGTCTCTGGCTCGAGCCATGGGCACAGGCCCGGCTCACGGCACCCGGCGGGGAGCCATCGCAACGCGGCCTAGCGGTAGAGGCGGACCTTCGCTTTCCCGGGGATCTCCACCGCCCCGGAACGGCCCCGGTGGTGGTTCTGAACGCCCCGGGGCACACGCTGCTGCCCGGAGCGGTGGCGCAGGTCTGCGTGGCCTTCGACCGGCATCCGCATTTCCAGGCACTTTACGGTGACGCGCTCCTCATCCGGGCGGACGGCGCCGCGATGCCGCTCCTGCGTCCGGCCTTCGATCCCGACTACCTCATGGCCGTCGATTATATCGGCCCGGTCATCGCCTTTCGCCGAAGTGCTTTGGACGCTCTCGGCAGCGAAACGAAATCGCCGGCCGAGTCGCGCGCGACCGACCTGGTCCTCCGCCTCGCCGAGCGTTTCGGCAATTCCGCCGTCGGGCACCTTCCGCGCCCGCTCTCACGCGCGACGCTCGCTGCCGCCGGGGAAGGAGAGCCAGCCGCACACCGCGCCGTCATTCGCGCGGTTCTCCAACGGACGGGAAACGGGGCCGTCGATGTGGTGGCGGAGCCGGACGGCGTTCTGACCCTGCGTCGGCCGCTGCCCCTGGAGCATCCCCTGGTCAGCCTCATCGTGCCGACGCGCGACCGCCTCGACCTGCTGCGTCCCTGCATCGCGAGCCTGCTGGGGCGCACCGACTGGCCTGCGCGCGAGATCCTGATCTGTGACAACGACAGCCGCGAGCCCGAGACCCGGGCTTACCTTCGGGACCTCGAAGCGCGGGGCCTCGCGCGGATCGTCCCCTGTCCCGGCCCGTTCGACTTCGCGGGCATGAACAACGCGGCTGCCCGGCTGGCGCGTGGGCATGTCCTCGCCTTCGTCAACAACGACGTGGAGGCGAAGGCCCCGGACTGGCTCGAACGCCTCGTCCGCGAGGCCCTGCGTCCGGAGGTCGGGGCGGTGGGCGCCAAGCTCGTCGACGGACGGGGGCGCATCCAGCATGGCGGCGTCCTGCTCGGACCCGGTGGCTTGGTCACCCACGCGCATCGCTTCTTTCCCGGCGACGCTCCGGGCTACCTCGCGGGCTTGCGTGCCACGCGCGCGGTCTCGGCGGTGACAGCGGCCTGCCTCGTGGTGGAGGCGCGCAAGTTCGCGCAAGTCGGCGGCTTCGACGCGCAGACCTTCGCGGTCGATTTCAACGACGTCGACCTCTGCCTGCGTTTGGGACAGGAGGGATACCGCACCCTGTTCGTGCCCGGGGCCGTCCTCGATCATTTCGAAGCCGCCAGCCGGCGCTGGACGCCGGGCGCGCGCGCGCGCCACCTGCGCGAGGTCGCGGCCTTCCAAAAGCGATGGGGGCCGCTGCTGGCGCAGGACCCCCATTATCATCCGGGCTTCGACCCCGATCTCGGTACTTACGCGCGGCTGCGTCCGGATTGGCCCGGGGCCGGTCCGATCGCGCTGCGCTGAGACGGCCTACTGGACGAGGCGCGGCCCGCCGGTCTGCACCTTCTCGTTCTCGGACATGATCCCGAGGCGCTTGGCCACCTCGGTGTAGGCCTCGATCAGGCCACCGAGATCCTTGCGGAAGCGGTCCTTGTCGAGCTTGTCCGAGGACTTGATGTCCCAGAGTCGGCACGAATCGGGGGAGATTTCGTCGGCGACCACGATCCGCATCATGTCGCCTTCCCAGAGGCGGCCGGTCTCGATCTTGAAGTCGACGAGGCGGATGCCGACACCGAGGAAGAGCCCGGACAGGAAGTCGTTGACCCGGATCGCCAGGGCCATGATGTCGTCGATCTCCTGCGGGGTCGCCCAGCCGAAAGCCGTGATGTGCTCTTCCGACACCATGGGATCGTTCAGCGCGTCGTTCTTGTAGTAGAACTCGATGATGGAGCGCGGCAGCTGCGTGCCTTCCTCGAGGCCGAGGCGGGTGGCCAGCGAGCCGGCGGCCACGTTGCGCACCACCACTTCGAGGGGAATGATCTCGACTTCGCGGATCAACTGCTCGCGCATGTTGAGGCGGCGGATGAAGTGGGTCGGCACGCCGATGTC
>NZ_JAQGKL010000257.1 GCF_028290105.1 Methylobacterium sp. | reverse complement strand
CCGGACGCCGGGCGCGGCTGTGCAGCAGGTTGAGGATCAGGGCCGTCCAGCCCGTCTGGTGCGAGGCGCCGAGCCCCCGGCCGGTATCGCCGTCGAAGAACTCGTGGAACAGCAACGCCTCCTCGCTGCCCGGTGCCGGCGGGATCGGCGTCCGGTCGCCGAAGATCGGGCGGCTCCCGTCCTCGCCCTTGGCGAACAACGCGATCAGCCGGTCTTCCAGGGCGTCCGCGATCGCGTTGAGGGTGAGCGACGCGCCGGAGCCCGTCGGATACTCCACCAGGAAGTCGTCGCCGTAATAGGTGTGGAACCGGCGCAGGGCCTCGATGATGAGGTAGTTCATCGGCATCCAGACGGGACCACGCCAGTTCGAGTTGCCGCCGAACATGTTCGAGGTGGAATCCGCCGGATCGTAGCGAACCGTGAAGGACGCGCCGAACTCGTTGAGCGCATAGGGCTTGTCGCGATGCGCCTTCGACAGCGAGCGGATCCCGTGGGCCGACAGGAACTCGGCCTCGTCGAGCATCCGCCTGAGGAGTGCCTTCATGCGGTGTCCGCGCAGGAGCGAGAGGAGCTTGCGGTCACCCACACCACCCTCGGTCCAGCGCGAGACGAGGCAGGCGAGGTGCGGACGGTTCTCCAGCACCCAGTTCATGCGCCGCGCAAAATCCGGCAGGCGCTGGAGAACGGAGGGCTCGATCACCTCCACGGCGAAGAGCGGCACGAGGCCGACCACCGAGCGCACGCGTAGCGGCAGCATCCCGCCGCCGGGGATATCGACCTCGTCGTAGTAGAACTCGTCCTCCTCGTCCCAGAGTCCGAAGCCCTCGCCACCCATGTCGGTCATCGCCTCGGCGATGAGGAGGAAGTGCTCGAAGAACTTCGAGGCGGTGCTCTCGTAGACGTCGTTGTGAAGCGCGAGTTCGAGGGCGATGCGCATCATGTTGAGCGCGTACATCGCCATCCAGGCGGTGCCGTCGGCCTGGTGGATGCGGCCGAAGCCGGGGGGCGGGCGCGAACGGTCGAACACCCCGACATTGTCGAGGCCGAGGAAGCCGCCCTGGAAGACGTTGCGGCCATCCGCGTCCTTGCGGTTCACCCACCAGGTGAAGTTGATGAGGAGCTTGTGGAACACGCCTTCGAGGAAGGCGATGTCGCCGCGCCCACCGCGCCGGTCGCGATCGATCTCGAACACCCGATAGGTCGCCCAGGCATGGACCGGCGGGTTGGCGTCGCCGAACTCCCATTCGTAGGCGGGAAGCTGGCCGTTCGGGTGCATGTACCATTCGCGGGTGAGAAGCAGGAGCTGCTTCTTGGCGAAATCCGGATCGAGGAGGGCGAGCGGCAGGCAGTGGAAGGCGAGATCCCAGGCGGCGAACCAGGGATATTCCCACTTGTCCGGCATCGAGAGCACGTCGGCTCCGGCGAAGTGGCGCCAGTGGACGTTGCGGCCGCCGTCGCGCTCCTGTGGCGGCACCGGCTGGAGCGGATCGCCCTTGAGCCAGAGGCGGACATCGTAGGAATAGAGCTGCTTCGACCAGATCAGGCCGGCGGCGGCCTGACGGAAAATCGCCCGGGAATCCTCGTCCGCGATGCCGTCCTGGAGCGAATCGTAGAAGGCGTCGGCCTCCGCGATGCGCCGGTGCACGATGGTGCCCTCGCGGTCCACCGGGCGCAGCCGCGTGCCCGCCGAGAGCCGCAAGGTGACCCGCGTCGTCTCCCCCGGCTCGAGCTGGCGAAAGTAGTGCAGGCCGAGCTTGGTCCCGCCGTCGCGGCGCACGGCGCCGTCGTCGCCGTCGACGATGGCCGCGTGGAGTCCGTCCTTGAAGGGCCCCGGCGCGTCCCGCTGCCAGCCATGCAGGCGCAGGTTGGTGTCGTTCTCGCAGAACAGCGGGTCGGGGTAGCCGTCGAAGGACAGGCGGTAGGCGCCGAGGCGCGGGTGCTCGCAGGCGACCCCGCCGTCGGACCGGAGTGCGAGGCGGGGACGCGGCTCGGCGGTCTCGGCCCGCCAAGCCCAGGTGTTGCGGAACCACAGCTGCGGGATGATGTGGAGGTCCGCCGCCTCAGGACCACGGTTCGTCGCGGTGATCACCACGTGGATGTCCTCCACCTCCTCCTTGGCGTATTCCACCGTGACGTCGAAGAAGCGGTCATCCGCGAAGATTCCCGTATCCTCGATCTCGTATTCCGGCTGGTCGCGGCCGCGCCGCAACCCCTCGCGCACGAGGTCGTCGTAGGGGTAGGCGCCTTGCGGGTAGCGGTAGAGGAACTTCAGGTAGGCGTGGCTCGGCACCGCGTCGAGGTAGTGGTAGATCTCCTTGACGTCCTCGCCGTGGTTGCCCTCCTCGTTGGCGAGGCCGAACAGACGCTCCTTCAGGATGTGGTCTCGCCCGTTCCAGAGGGCGAGCGACAGGCACATGCGCCCGCGCTCGTCGCAGATCCCCGCCAGGCCGTCCTCGCCCCAGCGATAGGCACGGGAACGCGCCTCCTCGTGGGGTAGCGAGCGCCAGGCATTGCCGTCGCGGCTGTAATCCTCGCGGACCGTTCCCCATTGGCGCTCGCTGAGATACGGCCCCCAGAGGGACCAGGGCCGCTCGGCGCGCCCCTGCTCGGCGATGCGGCGGCGCTCCGCCCAGCCGTCGAGCTCGCTCACGCGCGCGGCCCCCGGGCAACGACGATCGCGCGTCGCGGCGATGCCGGGCGGTGGCGCCTGAGCGGGTGAGACGTTCGAACGGACGAGAATGCGGTCATCGGGTGCCGGTGGCTTGGGTTCGACGGGCGCAGGGATGCATCATCAGCGCCAAGCTCGCCACGCGGCGATCACTTTCCACCCACCCGCTCCTCGGTGCCTCCGGCGAAACGCTTTTCCGAGACCGCGCCGGCCTCGGATCGGTATCCGGGGGGATCGGTGTCGCGTATGGGCCACATCGTCCCACGGCATGCGCGAGACCCGGTATCGATCAATCCCCACCCGCGTTACCTCTCCATCACCGGCCCCGATCCAGACCGGTCAGCGACGCGGAGTTTCCACGATGACCATCATGCGCCTTGCCGCCGTCCCGGCGCTCCTGATCGCCGGCCTCAGCGGAGCGCAGGCCCAGGGTCTCGCGCAGGGCGCGAAGGAAGGTGCGGCGCGGGGCGAGAACGCGGCCGGACCGCTCGGAGCCGTGGTCGGCGGCGCCATCGGGGCGGCGGTGGGCACCGCGAACGGGCTGCTGGGCATCGACCGCCGCGAGCGCTTCCGCATCTACGCGCTGGCGGAACGCCGCCCGTCCTTCGCCTATGCGGGCACCGTTCGGGCCGGGGCCGTCCTGCCCGAGAACGGCGTCGTCTATTACGACGTCCCGTCCGAGTTCGCGCTCTCCGGCTACAACTACACCATCGTCAACGACCATCCGGTCCTGGTGGACCCGCGCACCCGGCGCATCGTCGAGGTCATCGACTGATCCGCTCGTCCGGTCAGTTGGCCGATGGGCGGAGCCCTCAAGCGCCCTTGTCCGTCGGGGCCCGAAGGCGGTAGCCGACGCCGGTCTCCGTCAGGAGGATGCGGGGGCGCTCGGGGTCTGCCTCGAGCTTCTGGCGGAGCTGGCGGATGTAGACGCGCAGGTATTGCGGGTCCGAGGAGGTCGAGACGGCCTTCATCAACTGGGCGTGGGTCAGGGCCTTGCCCGCGTGCTGCACCAGCACGCGGAGAAAGTCGTACTCGCGGGGCGTCAGCTTCACCTCGGCGCCCCGGACCCGGACGATGCGGCGCACCAGATCGACGCTGAGGCCATCGACCTCGAAGATCGCACGCTCCCCCTGGACGGCCAGCTGATGGCGCAGGGCCGCGCGGATGCGGGCCAGCAGCTCGCCCATGCCGAAGGGCTTCGTCACGTAGTCGTCGGCGCCGAGATCGAGGGCCTCGACCTTGCCCGGCTCGTCGTCGCGGCTCGACAGCACGACGACCGGAAGATCGGGAAAATCGGTCCGGATTCGACGCAGCAGGTCGTGGCCGCGCATGTCGGGCAGCCCGAGATCCAGGATGATCAGGTCGATCGTTTCCCGTCCCAGGATGTCGAGGGCGAGGGTGCCGTTCGGCGCGTCGAAGGTCTCGTAACCTTGGGTCGCGAGGCCGACCCGGAGCAGCTTGCGGATGGCCGGCTCGTCGTCGACGACGAGGATGCGGATGCTCATGCGGCCACGTCCGGCCGGGCGTCGCGAATGCCGGGGACCGGCAGGATCAGGGTGAAGACGGCGCCCTTGCGGTCCTGGCGATTGCCGGCCGTGAGGGTTCCGCCCATGGCCTCGGTGAAGCCGCGCGCGATGGCGAGGCCGAGCCCCGTTCCCGCCCGGACGCTGTCGGCCTTCCGGACCCGGTAGAACTTGTCGAAAATCGTCTCCACCTCCGCCTCCGGCAGACCCTCGCCCTCGTCGAGCACCCGCAGGCATACCCGACCGTGGCGGACTTCGCCCGTCACCGTGATGGTGGAGGCATCGGGAGCGTACTTCGCCGCGTTGTCGAGAAGGTTGACCAGAACCTGTTCGAACAGAACCGGGTCGAGCCGGAGCGCGGGGAGGGCCGGGGACAGTTCGAGCACGACCCGGTGCGCCCCGAGGATCGCCCCGAGCCGCCGCAGCGCCGTATCGACGATCTCGCCCACCTCCTGCGGCGTGAGGGCCGCCGCCACCGCGCCGGCTTCCAGCCGGGTCATGTCAAGCAGGTTGACGATGAAGCGGTTCAAGCGCTCCGATTCGGCGATGATGGTGGTCAGGAGATCCACCTTGGCGTCCCGAGGCAGCACATCCTCAAGGTCCCTCAGGCTGGTGGCGGCGCCCAGAACCGACGACAGGGGTGTGCGCAGGTCGTGGGAGATCGAGGTCAGCAGGGCTTGGCGCAACCGGTCCGTCTCGGCGTCCCGGGCGGCCCCGGCGAGGTCCTCGACGAGGCGGACCCGCTCGATGGCGAGCGCTCCCATGTCCGCGAGGGCATCCAGCAATCGGCGCTCCTCCGGTGTCAGGATCGGCCCCGGCCGGTCCGTGTCGAGACCGATCGCCCCGATGGTACCGCGCCCGGTCCGCATCGGCAGGAACAAGCGCCGGGCGCCCGGGAGGGTGTCGGCGCCCCGCCCCGCCGGGCGATCGTTGTCGAAGGCCCATTTCGCCGCGGCCAGATCCGCCGCGTCCAGCCGATCTTCGGGGGGGAAGCCGGCGCGGACGGCGATGGACGCCTCCTCCGGCAGGAGCAGCACGACCCGGACCCGCAGCATGGCGGCGATCTGGGCGCAGGTCGCCCAGAGCACGTCGTCGAGGGTGGCGCAGGCCGAGAGCTTGCGGCTGAAGCCGTAGAGCCGCTCGGTGGCGCGCGCCCGCGTCTGGCTGATCACCGCGAGCGCGCGGGACCGCGACGCGAGGTTCGAGACCAGCACCGCCACCAGGGTGAACAGCACGAAAGCCGCCACGTTCGTCGGGTCGGCGATGGTGAGGGTATAGATCGGCGGCAGGAAGAAGAAATTGTAGGCGAGCGAGGACGCGAGGACGGCGACGAGGGAGGGACCGAGACCGAACCGGACAGCCACCGCGACGATGGCGGTGAGCAGGATCAGGTCCGCGTTCTCCACGCCCGTATAGGGCTGCAGCAGGATCGCGAGGCCGAGCCCGATGGCCGTGGCGAGAACGGAGAACGCGTAGGCACGCGGTTCGAGGGGCGGGCTCGGGGGCGCGGTGGCCACACTCCTGCGCGAGACAGGTTCGGCCACGGCCTCGCCGGGGACGACATGGATGCTGATGTCGCCGCTGCTCCGGACGAGATCGTGCACCACCGATCCGTTCAGGATCTCGAAGACCCAGGACCGCGTCGCCTTGCCGACCACGATGTGGTTGACGTTGGTCGAGCGGGCATAGGCGAGGATGTCCTCCGAGACGCGGCGGCTGCCCGGCAGCGTCACCGCTTCGCCGCCGAGACGGTCCGCGAGCCGCAGGGTGTCGGCGATCCGGTCGCGCTCGGCCTCCTTCAGTCCGGCGCTGCGCGGGCCCTCTACGGCGAGGGCGCTCCAGGGAGCATGCAGGCGATCGGCGAGGCGCTTGGCGTAGCGCACGAGGCCCGACGAGCGGGCATCTTCGCTGATACAGACCAGTACCCGCTCGCCCGCCCCCCAGGGCCCCGGGATCGCGTTGGCCCGCATGTGGCTGAGGAGTTCGTCGTCCACCCGGTCGGCGGTCCGGCGCAATGCCAGTTCACGCAGGGCGGTGAGATTACCGCGCGAAAAGTAATGCTTCAGCGCCCGCTCGGCGTTCTTGGGCACGTAGACCTTGCCTGCCTTCAGGCGCTCGATGAGATCGTCGGGATTGAGGTCCACCACCTCGATGTCGTCGGCCCGGTCGAGGATGCCGTCCGGCACCGTTTCGCGCACGCGGATGCGGGTGATCTGCGCCACGACGTCGTTGAGGCTCTCCACGTGCTGGATGTTGAGCGTGGTGTAGACGTCGATGCCAGCATCGAGCAGTTCCTCGACATCCTGGTAGCGCTTGGGGTGGCGGGAGCCCGGCACATTGGTGTGGGCGAGTTCGTCGACGAGGGCCAGCGCCGGCCTGCGCGCGAGGATCGCATCGAGATCCATCTCCTCGATGCGGCCGCCCTGATAGGCGACCTCTCGGCGGGGTATGATTTCGAGGCCCGCGACCAGCGCCTCGGTCTCCAGGCGACCATGAGTCTCGACGAGGCCCACGACCATGTCGGTCCCGGCCGTCCGGCGAGCCCGGCCGATGGTCAGCATCTCGTAGGTCTTGCCCACCCCCGGGGCGGCGCCGAGGAAGACTTTCAGCCGCCCGCGCCGGCCCTCCTCCCGGCGCGCCCGCTCCAGCAGCGCGTCGGGGGAGGGGCGGTTCGGTTCGCGGCCGTCCAGGGGCATTCGGGGCTGGTCCTTGCCGGAAGCACTACTTCCGGGAAATGTCGTCGAGGGCGAGGTTCAGCGCCAGCACATTGATACGCGGCTCGCCGAGAAGGCCGAGTTCACGTCCCTGCACGCGTGCAGAGATGAGGTCGCGCAGGCGATCTTCGCCGAGACCGCGCACCTTCGCCACCCGGGGTACCTGGAACAGGGCGGCATCGGGGGAGATGTCGGGGTCGAGCCCGGAGCCGCTGGTGGTCACGAGATCGACCGGCACGGTCCCGGCCGGGTTTTCCGCTTTCAGCGTCTCGACGTCCGCCTTCACGCGCTCGGCGAGGGCCGCGCTGGTGGGGCCGAGATTGGAGCCCGCCGAGTTGGCGGCATTGTAAGGCGCCGGCACGGTCTTGCTGGCGTCGCTCGGGTCGGCGGCCGTGGTCGCCGAGGGCCGGCCGTGGAAATAGGCCGGTCCGGTGAAGGACTGCCCGATCAGGCGGGAGCCGACCACGGTACCGTCGCGCACGATCAGGCTGCCGGCGGCCTGCGCGGGAAAGAGCACGCCTGCGATTCCCGTCATGGCGAGGGGGTAGGCGAGCCCCGTGATCGCCGTGAGGGCGAAAAGAACGACGAAGGCGGGGCGGAGGTGGGACAGCATGGCGGATGGCTTCCGATTAAAGGGTCAGGCGAGGTGCAGGGCGGAGACGGCGAGATCGATGGCCTTGATGCCCACGAAGGGGACGACGATGCCGCCGAGGCCGTAGACGAGCAGGTTGCGCCGGAGCAGCGAGGCCGCCCCGACGGCGCGGTAGGAGACTCCGCGCAGGGCCAGCGGGATCAGCGCGACGATGATGAGCGCGTTGAAGATGATCGCCGAGAGGATCGCGCTCTGAGGCGAGGCCAGCCCCATGACGTTGAGCGCCTGGAGCTGCGGATAGAGCCCGAGGAACATCGCCGGGATGATGGCGAAGTACTTGGCGACGTCGTTGGCGATGGAGAACGTGGTGAGTGCGCCGCGCGTCATCAGCAACTGCTTGCCGATGCCCACGATCTCGATGAGCTTGGTCGGGTCGGAATCGAGGTCGACCATGTTGCCGGCCTCGCGGGCCGCCACCGTGCCGGTGTTCATGGCCACACCGACATCGGCCTGCGCCAGCGCCGGGGCGTCGTTGGTGCCGTCGCCGCACATGGCCACGAGCTTTCCCTGCGCCTGCTCCTTGCGGATCAGCGCAAGCTTGTCCTCCGGCGTGGCCTGCGCCAGGAAATCGTCGACCCCGGCTTCCGCCGCGATGGCCGCGGCGGTCATCGGGTTGTCGCCGGTGATCATCACCGTGCGGATGCCCATGCGACGCAGCTCCGCAAAACGCTCGCGGATGCCGCCCTTCACGATGTCCTTGAGGTAGACGACGCCGAGCAACTGGCCGTCGCGGGTCACCGCGAGCGGAGTGCCGCCGGCCTTGGCGATATCCTCGGCGATGGCCTGGATCTCGCGCACGGTCTCGCTCGCCACAGCCGGGCTGTAGGCCAGCGCCGCGTTCGAGCCCCGCGTGGCCACCGGCGTCTGGCTCACCGACCCGATGATCGAGTCGACCGCGCCTTTGCGGATGGACGAACCGTCGAGGTCGACGCCGCTCATCCGGGTCTGAGCCGTGAAGGGCACGAAAGTCGCGTTGAGGTTTCCCATGTCACGGGCGCGAATGCCGTACCGGTCCTTGGCGAGCACGACGATGGAGCGGCCCTCGGGGGTCTCGTCGGCGAGCGACGCCAACTGGGCAGCATCGGCGAGGTCCTGCTCGGAGACGCCGCGCACGGGGCGGAACTCCGTGGCTTGGCGGTTGCCGAGCGTGATGGTGCCGGTCTTGTCGAGGAGCAGGGTGTCGACGTCGCCGGCCGCTTCCACGGCGCGGCCCGACATGGCCAGCACGTTGAAGCGCACGAGCCGGTCCATGCCGGCGATGCCGATGGCCGAGAGGAGCGCGCCGATGGTGGTGGGGATGAGGGTCACGAACAGGGCCACCAGTACGATCAACGGGATCGCGCCGCTGGCATAGCTCGCGAAGCTCGGGATGCTCGCCACCGCGAACACGAAGACGATGGTCAGGCCCGCGAGCAGGATGTTGAGCGCGATCTCGTTGGGGGTCTTCTGGCGCGAGGCGCCCTCCACCAGGGCGATCATGCGATCGACGAAGGTCGAGCCGGCGGCCGCCGTGATGCGGACCCTGATCGCGTCGGACAGAACCTCCGTGCCGCCGGTCACCGCCGAGCGGTCTCCGCCGGATTCGCGGATCACGGGGGCGGATTCACCCGTGATCGCGGCCTCGTTGACGGAGGCGACGCCCGCGATGACCTCGCCGTCCGACGGGATCAGGTCCCCGGCTTCCACCAGCACGACGTCGCCGACCTTCAGGGACGTCCCGGGCACGGTCTCGAAGGCGGGGCCGCCGCCGACGAGGCGCTTGGCCTGCATCTCGGTGCGGGTACGCCTCAGGCTGTCGGCCTGGGCCTTGCCGCGCCCCTCTGCCAGGGCCTCGGCGAAGTTGGCGAAGATCAGGGTGAACCAGAGCCAGAGGATGATCTGGCCCGAGAAGAACAGTCCCGAGGCGCCGGTCAGGAGATCGCGCACGAACAGGATCGTGGTCAGGACGGCGACCACCTCGACGACGAACATGACGGGGTTCTTCACCATCAGGCGCGGGTCGAGTTTTCGCAGGGAGCCGAGAAGCGCCGGCCCGACGAGGGCGGCGCTGAAGAGGGATGCGGTGGGACGGGACATGGATCGGGTGTCCGATGTGAGAGGGTGAGCCCGGGCGCGCCGGGCCGACGGGTGGTCGTCAGGGGGCCAGGGCCCGGCCGACCAGGCCAGCCAGCGCGAGCAGGCCGAGGCCACCGAGGAGCGCCACGCCGAGGAGGGCGAGGATCAGGTCGGACAGGCGGATGGGCCTCGGCTCGCCCGTGGGACGCGATCGCGGCCGGTGCAGGTTGAGATGGTGCCGGTGGCGGCGGGGTCGGGCGGGGGCCGTCATCGCTCAGCCCCCCGTCGAGAAGGTCTGGCCGGCCGAGCCCGCGAGGTGCTCGACGATGGGGCCGAGCGCCAGGGACGGAAAGAAGGTGAGCCCGCCGACGATCAGGATGACGCCGACCAGCAGGCCGACGAACAGGCCGCCATGGGTCGGCAGGGTTCCGGCCGAGGCCGGCACCGTCTTCTTGGCGGCGAGCGAACCGGCAATCGCCAGCGCCGGGATGATCACGAAGAACCGCCCCACCAGCATGCCGAGGGCGAGCGTGGTGTTGTAGAAGAGCGTGTTGCCCGTCAGGCCGCCGAAGGCCGAGCCGTTGTTCGCCGCCGCCGAGGTGAAGGCGTAGAGGATCTCGGAGAAGCCGTGCGGCCCCGCATTGGCGGGCCCCGCGAGACCGGCGAGCAGGACGGCGGCCAGCGCCGTGAAGCCCAGCATCATCAGGGGCAGGCACAGGATGGCGAGCATCGCCATCTTGACCTCGCGTCCTTCGATCTTCTTGCCGAGATATTCGGGCGTGCGCCCGACCATCAGCCCCGCCACGAAGATCGCCACGATGACGAAGACCAGCATGCCGTAGAGGCCCGCGCCGACACCGCCGACGATGATCTCGCCGAGTTGCATGTTGATCATAGGGATCATGCCGCCGAGCGCCGTGAAGCTGTCGTGCATGGCGTTCACCGCGCCGCAGGACGCCGCCGTGGTCACCACCGCGAACAGGGCGGAGCCGAGGATGCCGAAGCGGACCTCCTTGCCCTCCAGGTTGCCGCCGGAAAGGCCGAGCCCGTCGAGGACGGGGCTTCCCGCGCCTTCCGCCCAGTAGGTCACCGTGACGCCGGCCAGGAACAGCACCGTCATGGCGGCGAGGATCGCCCAGCCCTGGCGCTCGTCGCCGACCGTCCGGCCGAAGAGGTTGGTCAGCGCGGCGCCGAGCGCAAAGATCGAAACCATCTGCACGAAGTTCGAAAACGCGGTCGGGTTCTCGAAGGGATGGGCCGCGTTGGCGTTGAAGAAGCCGCCGCCGTTGGTGCCCAGCATCTTGATGGCGACCTGGCTCGCCACCGGCCCGACCGCGATGGTCTGCCTGGCGCCCTCCAGCGTCGTCGCCTCGACATAAGCACCGAGGGTCTGCGGAATGCCTTGGCCGACGAGGAACAGCGTGTAGACCACGCAGAGCGGCAGGAGCACGTAGAGGGTGCAGCGCGTGACATCGACCCAGAACGAGCCGACGGTCTTCGACGAGGCGCGGCTGAACCCCCGGGTCAGGGCCACCGCCAGCGCGATCCCGGTGGCGGCCGAGAGGAAGTTCTGGTGGGTCAGGCCCAGCATCTGGGACAGGTAGGAGAGGGTGCTCTCGCCCCCGTAATTCTGCCAGTTCGTGTTGGTGACGAAGCTCGCCGCGGTGTTGAAGGCGAGATCGGGGGCGACCGCCGACTGCCCGGCCGGATTGAAGGGGAGCCAATCCTGCGCACGCAGCAGCCCGTAGAGGGCGAGAAAGCCCAGAACGTGGAACGCCAGCATGGCGAGGCCGTAGCCGAGCCAGCTCTGCTCCTGGCGTGCGTCGATGCCGGCCGCGCGGTAGAGCCCGTGCTCGATGGGCGCCAGCATCGGCGACAGGATGGTGCGCTCGCCGCTGAAGACGCGCGTCATGTACCCGCCGAGGGGCCTGACGAGCGCCAGGACGACCGCGCAGAACAGCGCGATCTGAAGCCAGCCGTTGATGGTCATGGAGGGTCTTCCTTCGGGCCCGTCAGAACCGCTCGGGGCGGACGAGGGCGTAGGTGAGGTAGCCGAGCAGCCCGAGGGTCACGAGGGCGCCGAGTGTCAGGTCGAGGGTCATGGGGGCCGCCTCAGAGGCGTTCGCAGAGGGTGGCGTAGCCGGCGGCCAGACCGAAGAAGGTGAGGCCGGCGGCGATGAAAAGGATGTCGAGCATGGATGTCTGGTCCGTCGGCGCCCGGTCCCGGTGACCGTCGCCGAGGTCCGTTATGCCGGCCTTCCGCGTTAGGGATCGAGACGGACGCGGGTGCGATCGTGTGAGGATCTCATCAGGATCGGGGGCCTGTTCGTGACCGACCAGACCGAGGTCGGGTCCAGAAAATCGCCCGCTGTCACACGCGCGGTTCGCCCTTCTTCGATCACGGCGCCCTGAGCCACTCCGGAGTGGGTCTCGTCGTGTCGGGCGACCGCACCATGATCATCGCAGCGCCGACCGGACGTGCACCTCCACGATGGCAGAAGCCCGCGAGTCATCATTTCGAAAGGCTCATTCGTGAGCAGGCTTTAACCTGAACGTTGATTCAGATTTGGCCGTTAACTGCTTGAACGATGCCGTCCTGCATAGTCGAACCATCGACAGGGACACAGACCGGCGAAGACAAAGCCGGGGAGGTATCAAGAGATGATCAACCTTTCGCTTCAGGTTTTCTGTAACCGTATCGTCGCCGCCGGCCGCGTCAGCGCCGACGACGTGCAGGATCTCGGTCGACACGTGCTGCCCGACGGCCTGGCGAGCCGCGACGAGGCCGACATGCTGATCGCCCTCGACCGGGTCGTGACCGCGACCGACGACGCCTTCGGCGACTGGCTCGTGGCTTCGGTGGTGGATTTCGCGGTCTGGGGCGAACGGCCGACCGGTTACATCGACGCCGAGGTGGCGCGCTGGCTCGTCGCCTCGCTGCGCAACGGGACCGGCCCGACTCGCCTCGCCGCGCGGATCGCCCGCGAGGTCGTCCGGGAAGCCGAGGCCAGCGACGAGGCACTCATCGCCTTCGCGCTGGCGGCGAACCGTCACGACACCGACGCGCTGACCCGGGCGACGATGCGCCTCGCCGCCTGAGGGGCGTCCGCACCATCTGGCAATCGATCTCCTGGAGTCGGCGGTAGATCGGATACAAAATCCATTTGTGCATCGCACCAACATCGGCACGGCGTTGCACGCTTCAAAACACGCGAGCCGCCCGGATCAGTCAGCTTCCCGAAGCCGCATAACTGCTTTAACGGGGACGAGCTTGGGCGTTTCAGGACGCCTCACCTTCCCTGACCGACCAGAGTGCGCGGAAAGATGTTCGAGAAGATTCTGATCGCGAATCGTGGCGAGATCGCCTGTCGCATCATCAAGACCGCCCGGCGCATGGGCATCAAGACGGTCGCGGTCTACTCGGACGCTGACCGCGATGCCCTCCACGTCGCCATGGCCGACGAGGCCGTGCACATCGGGCCCGCCCCGGCGGCGCAGTCCTACCTTCTGGCCGAGAAGATCATCGAGGCCTGCAAGCAGACCGGCGCCCAAGCCGTGCATCCCGGCTACGGCTTCCTTTCCGAGCGAGAATCCTTCCCCCGCGCCCTCGAGGCGGCCGGCATCGTCTTCATCGGCCCCAACCCCGCGGCGATCGCGGCGATGGGCGACAAGATCGAATCGAAGAAGGCCGCCTCGGCGGCGACCGTCTCCACGGTGCCGGGCTTCCTCGGCGTCATCGAGTCGCCGGAGCACGCGGTCACGATCGCGGACGAGATCGGCTACCCGGTGATGATCAAGGCGTCCGCCGGCGGCGGCGGCAAGGGCATGCGCATCGCGCATTCGTCCGGTGAGGTCGCCGAGGGCTTTGCCCGCGCCAAATCCGAGGCCGCCTCGTCCTTCGGCGACGACCGCGTCTTCGTGGAAAAGTTCATCACCGACCCGCGCCACATCGAGATTCAGGTGATCGGCGACAAGCACGGCAACGTGATCTACCTCGGCGAGCGCGAATGCTCGATCCAGCGCCGCAACCAGAAGGTCATTGAGGAGGCTCCGTCGCCGCTCCTCGACGAGGCGACCCGGCGCAAGATGGGCGAGCAGGCGGTCGCCCTGGCCAAGGCCGTGAACTACGATTCGGCCGGTACGGTGGAGTTCGTGGCCGGCCAGGACAAGTCGTTCTACTTCCTCGAGATGAACACCCGGCTCCAGGTCGAGCATCCGGTCACCGAGATGATCACCGGGCTCGACCTCGTCGAGCTGATGATCCGCGTCGCGGCCGGCGAGGCCCTGCCGCTGAAGCAGGACGAGGTGAAGCTCAACGGCTGGGCCGTCGAGAGCCGCGTCTACGCGGAAGATCCGACCCGCAACTTCCTGCCCTCGATCGGCCGCCTCACGACGTACCGGCCGCCGGCGGAAGGGCAATTCGGCACCGCCACCGTGCGCAACGACACCGGCGTGGAGGAGGGTGGCGAGATCGCGATCCACTACGATCCGATGATCGCCAAGCTGGTGACCTGGGCACCGACCCGCGCAGAGGCCATCGAATCGCAGGGCGAGGCGCTCGACGCCTTCGCCATCGATGGCATCCGCCACAACATCCCGTTCCTCTCCGCCCTGATGGCGCACCCGCGCTGGCGTTCCGGCGAGCTTTCCACGGGCTTCATCGCCGAGGAGTTCCCCGAAGGCTTCGTGGCACCCGAGCCGAAGGGCGACATCGCCCGCCGCATGGCGGCGGCGGCGGCGGCCATCGACCACAAGATGAACCAGCGCAAGCGCGGCATCTCCGGCCAGATGCGCGACCCGGCCCTGCTGCATTTCGAGCGCGACCGCGTCGTGGTGCTGGCGGGCGAGTCCCATGCGGTCACCGTCGAGGCGGTGGGCGGAACGCTCATCGTCAAGGCCGAGGACGGCGAGAGCTGGACGGTGTCGAGCGACTGGCGACCCGGTGAGCCGGTCTGGCAGGGCGAGATCGCCGGCACCCGCGTGGCCATGCAGGTGCGTCCGCTCCTCAACGGTGTCGCCCTGCAGCATGCCGGCGCTGCGGCGCAGGCGCGGGTCTACACCCAGCGCGAGGCCGCGCTCGCCGCCTTGATGCCGATCAAGGAGGATGCGGGGTCCGGCAAGCAGGTGCTCTGCCCGATGCCCGGTCTCGTGAAGGCGATCCTGGTCAAGGAAGGCCAGGAGGTGAAGAACGGCGAGCCCCTCGCCATCGTCGAGGCGATGAAGATGGAGAACGTGCTGCGCGCCGAGCGCGATGCCACGGTCGCCAAGATCGCAGCGAAGGAGGGCGACAGCCTCGCGGTGGACGCGGTGATCCTCGAATTCGCCTGACCACGCACGGACGATGCCGCTTTACTTCGCCTACGGCGCGAACATGGACGCCGCCGCGATGGCGGCGCGCTGTCCGCGTTCGACGCTGATCGGGCAGGGGCGGCTGAACCGCCACCGCTTCATCATCATGCGCGAGGGCTACGCCTCGGTGGTGCGCGATCCGCGCTCCTGCGTCTGGGGTGTCCTCTGGGATCTGGCGCTGAGCGACGTCTCGGCCCTCGATCGCTACGAGGGCGTGGCTTCCGGCCTCTACAGCAAGGCGACGCAGCCGGTCTCGGTGACCGGCGGCTCGAAGCGCGCGCTGATCTATCTCGGCGGCACGAGTGTCACGGGGGCGCCGCGTCCGGGCTACCTCGAATCCGTGATCGCGGCGGCGGGCGCTGCCCAGTTGCCCGTAGCGTACCGCGCCGAACTGCAGACATGGCTACGCGGCCGGGCCCGTTGAGTCACACGACATCAGGCGGACGTTGAAGAACATGGCGCTCATCGCCACGGAATTCGCGTATCGCGTGCAGGAAGACGACAGGGCACGCTCGCGGTCCACCTGATCCCGAAGCGTTTGGCCTCGCGCTTGCTTGGCAAACCCATCCAAGCAGCTTTGAGGAAGAGACGTCGATGGATTTCGTCAAACCCGCCGACATGGCCGCGGCCATGAGCGAGGCCGGAATCGTCCGCTCCGAATTGTCGATCCGCGACATGCTCGTGCGCGGTATGATGGCCGGAGCTCTGCTCGGCATCGCCACCAGCCTCGCGCTCACCGGCGCGGTCCAGACCGGTGTGCCCTTCGTCGGAGCGATCGTGTTCCCGGTCGGGTTCGTGATGATCGTCTGCCTCGGGCTCGAACTCTGCACCGGAAATTTCGGCATCCTCGCCCTGTCCTTCATGGAGGGCCGGGTCGGCTTGCGCCCGATGATGCGCAACTTCGCCTGGGGCTTCGTCGGCAACCTCCTGGGTAGCGTCCTCTACGCGGTGCTTCTGGTGATCGCCCTGACCAATGCCTGGCACACGCCGCCCGCCGGCGTGGCGCAGCGGATCATCGACATCACGCTGGCCAAGACGACCGCCTACGAGACCCTGGGCAGCGCCGGGATGCTGACCTGCTTCGTCAAGGCGATGCTGTGCAACTGGATGGTGTGCCTCGGGGTCACCATGTCGATGATGTCGACCTCGACCTTCGGCAAGATCCTCGGGGCCTGGCTGCCGATCTTCCTGTTCTTCGCGCAGGGCTTCGAGCATGCGGTGGTGAACATGTTCATGATCCCGGCCGGCATGATGCTCGGCGCCCATGTCTCCTTCGAGCAATGGTGGGTCTGGAACCAGATCCCGGTGACGCTGGGCAACTTCGTCGGCGGCGTGCTCTTCATCTCGCTGGCGTGGTATCTCACCTTCCGGAGCGGTGCCGCCAAGCCGGTCCGCAGCGCCGAGCCCCGCGCGGAAGGCGTGGCCGCCCGCTGACCGGGATGGAGACCACGCATGACATTTGAGGTCCGAACCGTCGCGGCGGTGATTCGCGGACGGGTCCAGGGCGTCGGCTACCGGATGTGAACGCGGGGCGAGGCCGAGCGCCTCGGCCTGTCGGGACACGTGCGCAACCGGACGGACGGGGCGGTGGAAGCCCTGTTCTGCGGGCCTCCCGACGCCGTTGCAACCATGCTGGAAGCTTGCCGGCAGGGGCCGCCGGGCGCCTCGGTGACGGAGATCGTGGTCCACGAACGCGGCCATGACGCGGCTGACCTTTCCTTCGCGATCCGCTGAATCCATTCGCGGCCCGCGCCGCGCCTGGACAGCGCGCCGGCATCCGCGCTAGCGCCCCGGGACGGGCCGCCGATTGTCGGCCGCGAGATCGGACGCGATGCCCAACCCCGCCTTTTCCTATCTCGACTTCGCGGCGCTCTGCTATTTCATCGCCGCCTGGGCAGGCTACGGCATCGCCGTCGCGCGCATGCGCGGACGGCGCACCAGCCTCAGCCAGATCATGAACGCGCAGCGCGCGGAGTGGGCCCGCCAGCTCATCGGGCGCGACAATCGCGTGGTCGACACCACCATCAACGCCTCGCTGCAGAACGGTACCGCCTTCTTCGCCTCCACCTCGCTCATCGCGCTCGGGGGCGTACTCACCCTTTCGCGCTCGGGCGACGACGTGCTCACGCTGTTCGGAGCCTTGCCCTTCGGGGCGGTTGCCAGCCGGGTGACCTGGGAGATCAAGGTCGCGGGCCTGGCCGTCGTGTTCGTCTACGCGTTCTTCAAGTTCTCCTGGGCCTACCGGCTGTTCAATTACGGAGCGATCCTCCTCGGCGCCGTGCCACCGAAGGGTTCCGGAGCGACGCTGGAAGAGATGCAGCGGGCGGCGCGCAAGGCGGCCGCGATGAACATCGCCGCCGGCAGCCATTTCGCGCGCGGACAGCGAGCCTTCTTCTTCGCGCTGGCCTATCTCGGCTGGTTCGTGAGCCCATGGCTCCTCATGCTGACCACCACCGCAGTGGTGCTGGTGATGTGGCGCCGGCAATTCGCTTCGAAAATTCGCGCGGCCCTGCTGGCGGAAGACGACGGGACAGGGCAGGGGTGGAAGCCATGACGATACCGAAAAAGCCGACGCGCCAGCGCACCTCCTCGCCGAAGAAGCCGCCCGCGGCGCCGAGCAAGGCGCCTGCGCCGAAAGCGGCACCGAAAGCGCCCGCGCGCGCCGGCGCCCGGCCCGAGCCCAGGGGGCCGTCCGAGGAGGCGATCTCGGAGACGATCCTGCGCCTCATCGCGGCCCGCGACCCCGGCAAGACCATCTGCCCCTCGGAGGTGGCGCGAGAGCTCGCCGGGCCACATCCGGAAAACTGGAGCCCGCTGATGCAGCCCATCCGGCGCGTGGCGGTCCGCATGACCAAAGCGGGCGAGGTGGCGATCCTGCGCAAGGGCAAGGCCGTCGAGGATCCTGAGGATTTTCGGGGCATCTACAGGCTTGGCGCGGCCTCCTCGGCTTCCGACGAGGCCTGAGGCGCCGGCAGCCAAGCATCCGTGTAGCCGGCGAGCCGATAGGCGACGAGCCCTAGCCATTCCTTGGCCATCAGGTCGAGGAACATCAGCCCCTCGGAGGCGAAGCCGTTGACGCGGAGGGCGTCGCCCCAGCCGCCGGTGCGGTAATCCACCGGATAGGCCGTCACGCTGAACCCGGCCTGCCGGAAGCAGCCGATGGCGCGCGGCATGTGCCAGGCCGACGTCACGAGAAGCCAGCGCTCCTCGGGCTTCGGCTTGACCATGTCGGCGGTGAAAAGGGCGTTCTCCCGGGTATTCCGCGAGCGGTCCTCCAGGATCAAGCGTGTCCGGGGCAGGCCCATCGTGTCGGCGTAGCGCCCGACGATCTCGGATTCGGAGGTGGCGCTGCCCCCCAGGCTGCCGCTGCCGCCGCTGAAGACGAGGCGGCTCTGGGGATAGCGCCGGGCGAGGTCCGCCATGGCGATCTGGCGCTCTCCCGCGTCGTTGACGGCGAGTTGGCGCCGTTCCGCCGAGGTCCGCGTCTCGATGGCACCGCCGAGAACGATGATGCCGGTCACCGGCCGGTCGTCCACCGCGTAGGCGGGGAAGCGCTCTTCCAGGGGCAGGGCGACGAGACCGGCCAGCGGCGAGAGGCCGGCGACGAGGAGCAGGACACCCCCAAGGCCTCCGAGGGCCAGACCGAGGCGACGCCATCCGGCCGCCACGAGGCCGAACCCGATGATGACCAGGAGAGTAAGCGCGTTCGACGGCGTGACGAGAAAGTAGAGCAGCTTCGAGAGCGGGAAGAACATCGGGACGGCCGGCACCTGCGGGGAGGAGAGGGCGTGATACCCCATGCATCCGCATCCTGTCCCGCATCGGATATCGATCGCGTCACCGAACACCGTCGCAGACGCCATGCCCTCTGAGGCCATGCCCGCTGAGGCCATTTGGCCGGTTCTCTCACGTCCGAACTCGTGACAGAAACCGTCCTCAACAAGACCGAAGCTCCGACCAGAGATTGCACTCCGGGCCCGAACAGCTTAGGTTAATAGTGATGGTGGGATAAATTCCCACGGAAACGCGGTCCCATGCCTCGCTATTTCATCGATCTCCACGACGGGGCACACTACGTCAAGGACAAGGTCGGCTTCGAACTCGCCGACGAGTCGGCGGTGCGTGGCAAGCTCGTCCGGATCATGGCCAAGATCGCCCAGGAGCTGAGCGTCGAGACGGAGCGCCAGGACTATCTGGCGATCGTGCGCGACGAGGCGGCGGCGGTGCTCTACCGCGCCCACCTCTCCCTGGATATCGAGAAGGTCAACGGCGCCGTCGACCTTCCCCGCGACGCGTCCTGAGACCAATTGGAACGGGCTGCCGCTGCGCACTGCTACAGCCCGTGAAGAGCCGAAACCGGTTCTGCCCACGCGCTGACCACCTTGGAAAGCAGAGGTGACGTCGCGCCGATCGTACCTCGCATTTTCCGCATCGATCGGTCGTTCGTGAGTCGTGTGGCTACCAACGATACTCGTGCAATCCTATCCATCCCACGATTCGGAAAGACGAGCCCGTAAATCGGGATGGCATGGCCGTATTCGGCACTTCGATCGTCGGCACGTCCAGATCGAGTATTCCCCGCCACTTCGATGTCACGGAATCACGCTTTTGAAGCAGCACTCAGCGACCGTCACGACACACTATTAGTTTTATTTTATCTCCGATGTTTACGATATATTCGGCAAATAAGTCGTTATCTTTTGGTAAAAGGCCGAGGTGGAGGTACGTTAAGGAGTCCGTCACGCGTCGATCCATACAAGTGCCCTGATGCGGGGGTGCGTTTGTGGCGCTGGAAACATTCGTTTCTTTTCTGATCGACACGGATCGCAGGACCGCGCCCCTGGATTCCAGCTTGCGCGGTCGCGCGCGCGTCGAACAGCTCGACGTCGCTCTGCGTCTCGTGCCCTTTACGGTCCTTGTCAGTCTGAGCGTCGTACAGGTCATCGTTTTCCTGTATTGGAACTCGCAATACTGGCTCTATATCGGGCTGCTTGAGGCCCTGATCCTTCCGATAGCCGTCGGCACGCTTCAGCAATGCTGGAGATGGCGCTCCCAGGCCAAACCGGTCGAGGTGAGCCTGGGCTTCGTCCGCGGCGTCGTGATCGTCGCCTTCATCTACGGAAGCCTGCTCGCATCCATCCCGGTCATGCTGTTCGGGCACGCCGACGCGAACGGTCGCCTTCTGATCGCGGCGAGCTGTGCCGGCCTCATCGCCACGGGCATGAGTGCATCCGTGCTGCCCCGCGCGGCCATCGGCTATTCCGGGCCCATCATCGTCGGGTCGTTCACAGCCCTCGTCATGACCGGCGAGCAGTTCTACGTCTATGTCGGTCTGCTGCTGACGTTCTATACCGCGTTCGTCTGGCTGACGATCATCCATCTCAGTCGCCTCGTCACGATGCGGGTCATCGCGCAGGCGGATCTCGAACGGCAGCAGGAATTCACCCATCTTCTGCTGAACGAGTTCGAGGAAAGCGCCAGCGACTGGCTCTGGGAGGCCGATGCGGACCTGCGCCTGCACTACGTCTCGCCGCGCCTGATCGAGGTCGCGGGCTCGTCCGAACGCCAGCTCCAGGGGCTTCCCCTGGAGCGCCTGTTCCTGCCGTCCGTGGCCGCCCCGGCGGGCCACCCGGGGACGGGCCTTTGGCAGCATATCAAGGAGCGCCGGGCCTTTCGGAACATCCTGCTGCCCATCGATATCTCCGGCGAACGACGCACCTGGTTCATCAGCGGCAAGCCGATCTTCAACCGCAACGGCGCCTTTGCGGGCTATCGCGGCGTCGGCTCCGACGTGACCGAGAAGAAGCGCTCCGAGGAGCGGCTGTCCTACCTCGCGCTGCACGATTCCCTAACGGATCTGCCGAATCGCGTCCTCTTCCAGCAACGGCTCGACGAGGCTCACGCGGCGATCGAGGACGGCGGGCAATTTGCGGTTCTCGCCCTCGATCTCGACGAGTTCAAGAGCGTGAACGACACGTTCGGCCACGCCATCGGGGACGCTTTGCTGCGTGCGATGGCGTCTCGCATCCGCCGTTCCGCCCCCGAGGTGCTCCTGGCCCGTCTGGCGGGCGACGAGTTCGCGATCCTCGCCACGGGGCCGAGCACGCGCAACGACCAGACGCTCGAAGCCCTGGCCAACGGGATCGTCGACGCCGTCGCGGCGCCGTTCCACATCGAGGGGATCAGCGTGAACGTCGGTGTCAGCATCGGGATCGCGGTCGCTCCGAGGGACGGAAGCCGCGAGATCATGCGTCGGGCGGACGTGGCGCTCTATCGGATGAAAAACGAGGGCCGCAACGGCTATCGCTTCTACGAAGCCGAGATGGACGAGCGGATCGAGGCCCGCCGGGCGCTCGCGGCGGACCTGCGGGGCGCCCTCGATCGCGACGAGTTCGTGCTCTACTTCCAGCCGATCGTGAGCACTGCCGACAGCCGGATCCATGCCTTCGAGGCCCTGCTGCGCTGGAAGCATCAGGCGCGCGGTTTCGTCTCCCCGGCCGAATTCATTCCCCTCGCGGAAGAGACCGGGATGATCATTCCGCTGGGCGAATGGGTCATCCGGGAAGCCTGCCGCACCGCGGCGGTCTGGCCCGGCGGCATCCGGATTGCCGTCAACCTGTCGCCGATCCAGTTCCGCCATTCGGACTTGCCGCTCATCGTCCGGTCGGCCCTGCGGGACAGTGGGCTTCCCGCCGCCAGCCTCGAACTCGAAGTCACCGAGTCCGTTTTCTTGGAGGCGACGCCGGCCGTCCATTCGACGCTGATGAAGTTGCGCGAGATGAACGTCCGACTTTCACTGGACGATTTCGGAACGGGCTACTCGAGCCTGAGCTACCTGCGCCGCATCGCCTTCGACAAGATCAAGATCGACCAGAGCTTCGTGCGCGACCTGCCTCACGAAAAGAGCGCCGCCGCGATCGTGCGGACGATCGTGGATCTCGGAAGGAGCCTCGACATGACGATCACCGCGGAGGGGGTCGAAACGGAGGCCCAGCGCATCTGCCTGACGCAGCAAGGCTGCCACGAACTCCAGGGATACCTGTTCGCCAAGCCCCTGCCACTCAAGGAGGCGACGGCGCTGGCCACCATGCGCTTCCTTCAGCCGACGCAGCCGCACGCGGCCTGACCTTCGGTCAGCGAACGCCGATCGCCGCGCTCTCGGCGGTTTCGAGTGGCGCCTGGACGGCGTGGGGCGAGGCCTTGGGCCAATAGGGCAGGAAGCCTTCGACGATCGAGCGCGGAATGTCCAAGGGCCGGAACTGCTGCGTATCCACGAACATCAGGGATTGCTCGCCGCGCCCGAGCAGCCCGTGCATCTCGCTGTGGATCTCGTGCGCCAGGGTGACGAACTTCCGGTTGTGATTGGCGATCTTCAGGCGGACGATGATCGGTTCGAACTCCGCGGCTTCCCGGCGAAAATCGTGCGTGAAGGATTTCGTCAGGACGTAGAAGCTCGTCGTCTTCAGGTCGAACCGCGGCATGCAGATGTTGAAGAACAGCTCCCGGGTCTTTCCGACCCAGCGGACGTAATTGGCGAAGTACACGTTCCCGACCGAATTCGTATCGTCGTAAGTCGGGATCATGCGCATCACGAACCATTGCCCGTCGAACCCGTGCGACATCACCGCGTCCTCGCGCGCCATCGTTACCACGGAGGTCCCGGTCGCGATGGGCTTGCTCGCGGTCGGCTCCACGTCCGACGCCGGTGCGGCGGTACCAGTCCTGCCGCCCCAGCCCAGGAGTTCCAGGGCCATGGGAAGCGCGCCGATCAGCGCGATCAGGGGAGCGACGGCCATGAAGGCCGGGATCGGCGTGACGTAGCCCGCCAGAAAGATCAGCGCCGCGGTCAGGCCGATCATGTAGCTCAGCACGGGGTCGTGACGGCCCCTGGCACCGAGCGTCTCGCAGACGAGGCAGCCCGCGGCCCCGACGAGGAGCGTCGCGAAGGGCAGCATCAGGTACATCATGGACAGGTTGGCGACGATCATGGCGACCGCGAGCCCCACGGCGGCGAACACGATCCAGATGGGGGACGAGACCAGGCCCGCCGGAACGAAGGCGAGCAGGGGCGACGAGCTTCGCGCCGTGACCGCCGTCATGAACCAGCGTGTGGCGGCATAGAAGCTGTCGAAGGTCGAAGCGGCCGCGATGACGGTCCACACCACGAAGGGCAGCGCGAGGCCGTCGAGCGGGTGGCGGCCGATCGCGAGGGCGACCGCCGGCTGCGCGCCGGCGATCCCGTCCGCCGAGATGACGCTGCCCGTGGGGCCGGCCGATGCGGCGAGCAGGGCGTTGATGGCCAGAAGGCCGAAGAACAGGATCGCGCCGGCGCCGTAGGCCACCCGGATCGATGCCCCCTCGCGCCGGATCTCCACCGCCCGCTGCCAATGCTGCACATCCATCCACGGTCCGAGCAGGAATCCCACAAGGGTCGGGATGGCGAGACCGTAGAACCGATCATCGGCCACGAAAGCGGGGAGACTGGCAGCCTCCGACGACGGCGAGAACCGCCATAAGGCTAGAGCGGACGCGATGAGGCCGATCGCCAGATAAGCACTGTGGAGTGTTTTCAGGCCCTTCAACGAGACTGCGTGTCCGATCGAGCAGGCGGCCAGGATGAGTACGCAGATTCCAAGCCCGGCACCGGCGCCAAACAGAGGAAACCACGCGTACATCGCGAAGCTGAAAACTGTAATCGAAAACGCGAAAAGTTGGCATAACTGGAAAAGAAAGGCGTATTTTGAGCCGATCGCGGCAAGAATACTGCCAGGGTTTCTCTGAGACGCTCCAAGCACCCATCCGAATAAGCAGAGACCTAGGGCGTTCGGTATGGCAAAGGCGAGAAAACCTAGCCATCCATTCGTCAAGGTCACGTGGATCGCGTAGAAAAACCCAAGCCCCCAGAACCATGACAACGCGACGGTGGGAGACCAAGCCAAAGAGCGAGCAAAACTAGATTTCATTTTAATCACTCGGATAACTGTCTCACGAGGTATCTAGCCGATCAAACCTCTCAATGGAACCGACTTGTCGCAGGAACGCGCGTTTCGTCGATGCATGACCTCTGAGAGAAGATCGTGCTTCCACATCGTTCAGTTCGGTGGACGCGCTTCCATGGGAAGCCGATTTGGCGGCAGATCCGCCTCACGTCGGCGATCACGCGGTCGATCCATCTCGGGTCCCGTGTTGGCGGCGGACCTGATCAGCGCGATGCAGTCAACCTAAAGACCCGACATACTTCTTCCAGTTGCGTTTGGGCTTCAGCCTTTCATTTTCACGGTGACGGTCGGCATCGTGCCGTTTCCATCACAAGCGAGCAGCCTCCGTCAGGGTGCCCGCCGCGCAGGTAGCGCGAACCTCATCCGGTTCCGGATGTGGAAGCCCGCCCCAGCGTCCGCGTTTCGCAGCAACAATCAGCGTCCGATCATCGCGATGCTCGGAGTATCCGCGTAATGCATAAGCGTGTTCCGAGCGCTGGAATAGGCGACAGCGTTGATGCTTCGGCGCAATTCCAAATAGGGACGCGGAAAACATCGCTGCCGGCAGCGCGCGTCACTTGGTCATTCACGTATTCAAGCATATTCTCAGGGCGCTTAAATGAATGAGCCTTGTTAGGACTTGACGCGGAACAAGTCGGATCATGTCAAAGAGCCTCGGTCAGCGATTGCGGGAGCAAGACGCGGAGCGCAAGCGGATCGGATGGGAGACTGTCCGAGAGCGTGAGGCCCTGACACCCGAAGGCTATACGGAGAACGAAGCGAAGCTTGCCGCTCTATTCGAGAAGGCCAAGAGTTCCGTGACCTATGCGATCAGCAGAAATCGAACTGTCAAGCGGGTCAACATGGCCGACCTGCCGCCGTTCGTCCTTTCGGGTAAACTCCCCAGCAACCTCAAGCACCCCTACCACCACATCTTCGAGACCTACGCGACCTGGGGCGAAGAGAACGACCTCATGCTCGATTTCCGCTATCAGCACGACGGCGGGGGCTTGCAGGGTTGGTACGAAATTGCCTTCGTGCCACGTGACGACGCATAGCGAAGATCCTTGCAGCCGGCCCAAACACAGCGGCGGATCCGTTCGCATGCAGATCTGTGCACTTTCGCTGCAAGTAAAGCGGGGATCTTGTCTGCTCACGTCAAGTATCTGACTGGCGCGGCGGTTCATCCATGTCGACACAATATTTCAATAGAAATGTGATGGTATCGTCTATAACCGCTAGAAATTGGCGCGCGGAGTACTGAGGGTACCGATACCACATTGATCGCAGATCACAGAAAAAATGCTGATGCTGTGAACATGGATCATGCACTAAGAAATATTCAGTGCGTCACACTCCAATCATCAGCTTGGTTCACCGAGAGATGGCGCATCGAACCTCGCGATCATATTCTGACCAAGTTATCGCGGCACAATACTGTGTTGGCGCGCCTACGGGGAGTCGAACCCCGCTCTGATCCTTGAAAGGGACCTGTCCTAACCGATAGACGATAGGCGCTTTAGTTCAACAATGCCAGTTTGTTACGTTCGTACAGCCGGGTCGTCAACCACCAGTTCAGCCCCAAGACCATCCCTCGAAGGCAGGGCTTGGTAGACCTACCACACCTAAACCCTTGCACCTACACACTTGGTAGGATGGTAGGGGTATAAAGGCGTCCTGGACCGCTAGACGAAGGGCGCTGCTGCGGCGAGGGGTTCTATATGCGGCTTCCCTCCCGGGGGCAACGGGGATTCGCCGGGGAGTTTGTCGCTTGACGAACGCGACGCCGATCGGTTTGTCGGTTTCTCCATCGGCTCGCCTGCACTCTTCGCGGGCGGCCGGACAGCGGACCTGAGATTCATGACGACGCGACGCGACGGCCCGCCCGGCCCGAGGACGACGAAGCCCGGCTTTTCGCGAGGTCCGTTCCGGCGCGGGCCGGCGCAGAACCAGCGCGGGGCCGCGAGCGTGCCGGCGGACTCCGGCGACCACGTGGTGCTGTATGGCTGGCACCCGGTGGCGCAGGCGCGGGCCAACGAAGGGCGCAAGCTCCATCGGCTCCTCCCCACCGAGAACGCCATGGCGCGTTTGACCGAGGAGATCGGGACCCTGCGGATCGACCCCGAACTCGTGCGCCCCAGCGCGATCAACGCGCTGCTCGGGCCGGACGC
>NZ_JAQGKL010000245.1 GCF_028290105.1 Methylobacterium sp. | reverse complement strand
CTGAAGATGACGGCGCTCGCCGACGACCTGACGCTCACGCCGCCCGTGACCCTGGTCTGCGGGGCCGCCGAGGCCCTGGCCCGCTGGGCGACCGAGGTGCAGGTGGCCGCCGAGCGCGATCTCGGTGAGCCACTGAAGGGGCTCAGCATCGGGACCTCCTACGAGTGCCGTGGGCAGAACCACGACCCCGACGCCAAGCTGAGCGAACACAGCTTCGCCAACGGCATCGACGTGATGGGCTTCAGCTTCGCCAAGCGCGCTGCGATCGGTGTGTTGCCGGCGCCGGAGGGCAGCCCGGAGGCGACGTTCCTGAGCGCCGTTCGTGGACGCGCCTGCGGGTTTTTCCGGACGGTGCTCGGGCCGGGCTCGGACGCGGCCCACGCCAATCACCTCCACCTCGACGAGCGCGACCGGAACGCCGGACACCGCCTCTGCCAATAAGTCGCGGAACGCCGGAGGGCCGACGGACCTTACTGCAGAGATTTTGCAGATGGCGATGCGGGAGTTTCCGGTGACGATGGGTGGACGATCGATCGGTGGCGGCTTCGCCGCGCTTTCCCTGGTCCTGCTGGCCGGTGCGGCGGCCGCCGAGACGAAGGGCGAGACCAAGGCCAAGGCGCAGGAACAACCTCTGACCCGCGAGGCGGTGGAATCGGCCGTCCTCGCGGAAGCGCCGGGCGATACCGAGCGCGAGACGTCCAAACAGCGCTCGAACACCAAGCGGCCCGACGCCGCCCTGATCAGGGCGCAGGTCCTGCTTGACCGGGCGCATTTCTCGCCCGGTGCCATCGACGGGCGCGACGGCGACAACCTGCGCGGGGCGCTCGCGGCCTTCGCCGCCGCCAACGGCGTCAAGGACGGCAAGACGTTGAAGCCGGAACTCGCCGACAAGCTTTCGGCCTCCGGCACCGATCCGGTCCTGGCCGAGTACACGCTCAGCGAGGCGGATGTGGCCGGACCCTTCGTCGAGAAGATCCCTCCGAAGATGGAGGAGCAGGCCGACCTCGATGCACTGGGTTACACCGGCGCCCGGGAGATGCTGGCCGAGCGTTTCCACATGTCGCCGGACCTGCTCGCGGCGCTCAATCCCGACGCCAGCTTCGACAAGGCCGGCACCGTCATTCTGGTCGCCGCGGTGAAGCCCCTGGAAACGGGCAAGCCGAAGCCCGAGAAATCCGGAAAGGCGGAGCCCAAGGACCGGGACGCCAAGGCCAAGGAGTCCGCCGACAAGAAGGACAGCGCAGAGCGCGATACGAAGGACGTGACGCGCATCGAGGTCGACAAGGAGAGCCGCAGCGTCCGGGCCTTCGACAAGGGCGGCACGCTCGTGGCGTTCTATCCCGCCTCCATCGGCAGCGAGGAGAAGCCCGCGCCCTCCGGTGAGGCAAAGGTCGAGGGCGTCGCCTTCGCGCCGACCTACACCTACGATCCGAAGTACCAATTCGCGGGCGTGAAGGCGAAGACGAAGTTCACGATCCCGCCCGGGCCGAACAATCCCGTCGGCGTGGTCTGGATCGATCTGTCGATCCCATCCTACGGGATCCACGGCACGCCGGAGCCCGAGAAGGTCGGCAAGACCGAGTCGCATGGCTGCATCCGCCTGACGAACTGGGATGCCCGCGATCTTGCCACCCGCGTCACCCGCGGTGCCCAGGTGATCTTCAAGGACGAGTAGTGATCTTCCAGGAACAATAGGGAACTTCAACGACGAGTAGCGCGCCAGAGGCCGGCGATGGCGAGAAGCGCGGCATCGCTGAGGAAGGCCAGGGCGGCCGTGGCCGCCGCGCCCTGGAGCATCGGTGCGAGGTTCTGGTTCTGGAGCCCGGCGACGATCGGGGTTCCGAGGGTCGCCGCACCGGCCAGCGCCCCGACGGCGGCGGTGGCCACGGCGAGCACCAGGGCGGTGCGCAGGGTTTCGACGATGGCGGGCGCCGCCAGGGGGAGTTCGATCCGTGTGAGCACTTGGCTCCGCGTCAGGCCAATGGCGGTGCCGGCCTCGCGAATGTCGGCGGCAACCCCCTCGATGCCGCCCACGGTGCCGCGCAGCACCGGCATGATGCCGTAGGCGACCAGAGCGAGCAGAGTGGGGGGACCACCGAAACCGAGCACCGGCAGGGCCAGCGCCACCACCACCACCGGCGGCACCGCCTGTGCGCCGGCCGCAAGGGCATCGACGAGCGGGCGCCACGATGCGGCGGCGCGGCGGGTCACCAGGATGCCGAGGCCGATGCCGAGGACCGCCACGAGGGCGAAGCCCGTCCCGGCAAGAATTACATGCCGGCTGGTCAGGGCAAAAAGGCGCCACACGTCGAGCGAACGACGGGTCGGCTCTCCGAGGCTGGCTGCGATCTGGGTCGCCACGACGGGATGGCTGAGCGCCGCGAGGAGAAGTCCGGTCAAGGCGAGGCCGAGGGCCGGGTGCCGGGCGAGGCGGGCCCGGGACGAGGCCGTCATGCGTGCCACCGCTGCCGGGCGGCGGATTCCAGGCGGCTCAGGCCCATTTCGGCGCCGAGCGAGAGTGCCACGACCGGGATCGCACCGAGGAGGATGAGGTCGGGGGCGAATTGCGCCATTCCGTCGAAGACGATGCGCCCGAGGCCGCCGGCGCCCACCAGGGCTCCGAGGGTGGCGAGCCCCAGACTCTGCACGGCGGCCACGCGCAGCGCCCCCACGAGGATCGGCGCGCCCAGTGGCAGACGTACGCCGACAAGGGTCTGTCTCCGGGTGAAGCCGAGCGCCTGGGCCGCCTCCAGCGTCACGGGATCGGCTGCGTGAAGGGCCAGGGCGAGCCCGCGCCAGAGCGGAAGGAGTCGGTAGGCCGCGATGGCGACGACCGCCGGGACGGCGCCCAGGGCCGAGAGGCCGAACTCGCGCAGGGTCGGGGCCGCCCGCAGGAGCCCGGCGGTCACGCCGACCAGCGCACCGAGCAACGCCACGGCCGGCACCACCTGAATACCGGCGACCAGGATCGCGACGAAGCCCTGACCCCGGCGCCAGAGCGACAGCAGGATCGCCACCACAAGGGCCAGCGCCACGGCAGCGCCGGAAAGGACGAGGTGATCCAGGATCGCGGTATCCAAGGTGTCTCGCCGGGCGCCGTACTCGACCGTGAGCGACAGCGCTTTGAAACGTCCGGCATGGCCCAGCATGCCGATCGCGAGGATCAGGCCGATGCCGACCGCGAGACCGACACCCATGGCACGGGTACGTTGGATCGCCAATCCGAGGGCAAAGCCGAGAAGCCCGAGGGTCAGCCAGGCTCCGCCGCCGAGGCTGGCCCGCGCCGCCGGAGCGAGGCCGCCGAGGCTCCGAGCTGCCCCCTGCCCGAGCGCGTCGGCGAAGAGCAACAGGGCGAAAGCGAAGGCCGCGACGGCAAGGAAGGGCGCCCACCGTCGAAGCTCCAAGATCAAGAATATGAGGCCGGTGAGAACGGCCGCGAGGACGAGGGCGCCGTTTCCGCCGAGCACTTCCGCGCCGAAGACGGGGCGCCCGAGCGCCAGCCGGTTCTCAGCCACGCTGAGAAGCGGAAGCGCGAACAGCGCGATCGCGAAAGCGCCAAACCCCACCATTGCGGCGAGACAGGCGCGGCCGCGTGGGCGCGCTGCGACGAGTATCTCGGGCATCATGGCAGGAGTCCGTTCTCGGACAGGTAGCGGGCGGCCACTGCCTCCGCGACCTCGCCCTCCACGGTGATCCGGGCGTTCAGCCGGCGCAGGGTCGGCGCGTCGAGGGTGGCGAACACCCGCGCCAGGGCAGGCCCGATCTCGGGATGTCGGGCCAGTGCATCCGCGCGGATGACCGGGGCCACTTCGTAGACGATCTGCGCGTTGAGGGGATCGCTCATCACGGTGAGGTCCAGGGCCGAGAGGGCGCCGTCCGTCCCGTAGACCATGCCGGCATTGACTCCGCTGATCCCCTGCGCCGCTGCCCGCGCGGTCACCGCCGTGTCGCCGCCCGGAAGACTGATGATGTCGTCGAGGGCGAGGCTGAAGCCGTAGGCCGCCTCGAAGGAGGGCAAGGCGGCTGGGCTTTCGACGAACTCGGTGGAAGCGGCGAGCCGGATGAGGCCGCGCCGGACGGCGCCCGCGAAATCGCTCATGGTCGCGAGGCGTTCGCGGCGCGCGAGGTCACCATTGACGGCGATCAGCCAAGTGTTGTTCGCCGGCGCCCGCTCGAGCCAGACGAGACCGCGCTCGGCGTCGCGCCGGCGGATCGTCTCGAAGGCGCTTTGCGGGGATTTCCAGACCGGATCGGTCTCGGTCGCGGTGAAGAACGCGCCATTGCCGGTATATTCGGGGTAGATCGTCACCTCGCCGGACAGCAGGCTCGTGCGCACGATCAGGGTAGGCCCGAGGCCGAGGCGGCGCTCGACGGGAAGCCCAAGGCGCGCGAGGATTTCGGCGATCATCGCACCCGTCAGCGTGCCCTCCGTGTCGCTCTTCGAGGCCACGACGAAGGGGGCCTCCGCCCTCGCCCCTCGCCCCGCCACCAGCCCCAGAAGACCGAGGCCGCGCAAGGCGCCACGCCGCGTGGGATACCAGCCGCACTTCGCCACACTTAACATGGGTTGTTGGCTCGGGCAGTGTGCATCCCTAGGCCGAAGCCGAGATCGCGCGGAAATGTATCAACCCGTAACATTGCGGCCTCGACATCGGCCTTTGCGCGGTTTGGGGTGCTTGACACGCCAAGCGGAACGGGCGACGGCTCGTGCTCTGCCGAGGCGGCCATCCGCCTCGCGGTGTCGCTCAGCGCTTGCATTGTCCGCGACGTCCAGCGTTGATCGCACACGGTGGGAGCCAAGCCGCGAAGTGCCTTTCTGCAAGGCATTCCGGAATTCCGAACGGATTGAAGGGAAGTAGCCCCGGCGTGAGTGCTCAAGTGGACGAAGACCTTCTCAACGGGGCTCGCGTGCTTGTCGTCGAGGACGAGGCCGCGATCTCGATGCTTCTCGAAGACATGCTGCTGGATTTCGGCTGCACGGTGGTCGGGCCCGCCGCACGCCTCGCCACCGCGCTCGAGATGGCGCAGAGCGAGAGTTTCGAGGTGGCGATCCTCGACGTCAACGTGGCGGGCGAGCCGATCTACCCGGTCGCCGAGGCCATCGTGAAGCGCAACCTGCCCATCGTGTTCTCGACGGGCTACGGCGGCGCCGGTATCCGCGAGCCCTTCCGCGACCGTCCGGTCGTGCAGAAGCCCTTCAGCCAGGCCGACCTCAAGCGCACGCTGATCGCGGCGGTCGCCGCCGCCCGCGCCTGATCTCACGCTATCGGGAAAGCGTCGGGCACGTGGCGCGGCCATGCGCGCGGTGACACGAACACCGCGTCGGCCCGGAACGTCGCCCCGCTGCAGCCGGGATGGCGGCTGATCCAGGCTCGCGCCGCCCGCGAGAAGCGACCGACCTTCCGCGCGTCGATGGCGCCCTGCGCGGCCTCCAGCGTCGCCCGCGCCTTCACCTCCACGAACGCGATGGTGCCTCCGCGCCGGACGATGAGATCGATCTCGCCGCCTGCGGCGCTAAAGCGTGAACCGAGGGGTCGATAGCCCTTCAGCATCAGCGCCATCAGCGCGAGGGTCTCGGCCGAGCGTCCGCGCAGTTCCGTTCGGCGCCGATGCCGGTCGGGGTCGCGCTCAGGCATCGTCGCGCCGCGCCAGGGCGAGTGCGCGGGCATAGACGACGCGGCGTGGCTGGCCGGTTTCTTCCGCCACGAGGGTGGCGGCATCCTTGATCGAATGGCGGCCGAGGGCAGTGGTCAGCGCCGCATCGATTCCGGCATCGGTTTCGGCCTCCGCGGGGGCCTCGTCGTGCGTGCCGATGATGACCACGACCTCACCCTTCGGGGCCCCCTCCTCCGCGTAGGTCGCGGCAAGCGATCCGAGATTTCCCCGCCGAATGGTCTCGTAGAGCTTGGTCAGCTCTCGGGCCACCGCCGCCGGCCGGGCGCTGCCCAGCACCTCGGCGGCGTCGGCCAGCATCTCGGGCAGGCGGTGGGGGGATTCGAACAGGACCAGGGTGCCGGGGATCTGCCCGAGGGTTTCGAGGCGGTTGCGGCGCGCGCCGGATTTCGCCGGCAGGAAGCCCTCGAAGAAGAACCGGTCGGTGGGCAGGCCGGCGGCCACGATGGCGGTCATCACCGCCGAGGGGCCGGGGATCGGGGTGACGCTCAAGCCGGCCTCGATCGCGGCCTGCACCAGCTTGAAGCCCGGGTCGGAGACCAGCGGCGTGCCGGCGTCGGACACGAGGGCCAGCGCCTCGCCGGCCTGCATGCGGGCGATCATCCGCTCGCGCACCGCCGCGTTCGAATGCTCGTGGTAGGCCACCAGCGGCGTGGTGATCCCGTAATGCATCAGCAGCGTGCGGGTGACGCGTGTGTCCTCGGCCAGGACGGCATCGGCGGCGGCGAGCGTCGCAAGCGCGCGGAACGAGACGTCCTTCAGGTTTCCGATCGGGGTCGCCACCACGTGCAGGCCCGGATCGATTGCTTCCGCCTCGGCGGCGAGTCCAAAGGCGGTGAAGGTCGAGGGCGGCTTTCCGCGCGCATCGGCCGGATCCCGGCGGCGCCGGCTCCGTGTTTCGATTTTCTGCGTCATGGCCGGACCTTGCCACGATCGGGCCTCCGGGCGGAATGCATGGGAGGCGGTGTGCTCACATTTACTTTTGCCGCTTACGCTGCAAGCGTGGGCCGTCGGCTGGCGACAGGGGATCCTCCGATGGCGCGCGCGAAGAGGCTGCATTCCGGAGCTTTCAGGACGGCAGGCGTCGTGCTGGGATCGCTTCTGGCCGGATCGCTCACGGGCTGTATCGGCGGCCCGGATGGCGGCGCCCGTGTCGAGAAGCGGGCCGCCGTTCCCGAGACCGGGACGTCCCTCCCCGATGGCCCGGTTGCCTCCACGGGAAGCCGCCTCGGCTCCGGGGCGGTCAAGGTCGCCCTCATCGTACCGCTCTCCGGGCCGGGTTCGGCGGTGGGCGCGGCGATGCGCAACGCGGCGGAACTCGCCATCGAGGATTTCCAGAAGCCGGACCTGCAGATCCTGGTCAAGGACGATCGGGGTTCACCCGAGGGTGCCCGCGAGGCCGCTCAGTCTGCGGTGGCGGATGGGGCCGAACTCGTCCTCGGGCCGCTCTTCGCCGCCAACGTCCAATCGGCATCGCCCGTAATCCGGGCGGCCGGCAAGCCGCTGATCGCCTTCTCGACCGATGCCGGGGTGGCGGCCAAGGGGACCTACCTCCTCAGCTTCCTGCCTCAGGCCGAGGTCGACCGGGCCGTGGACGAGGCCGTCGCGTCGGGGCGCAAGTCGTTCGCCGCGATGATCCCCGAGACCAGCTACGGCAATGCCGTGGAGGCGCAGTTCCGCGAGGCCGTGGCGCGCAAGGGCGCCCGGCTCGTGGCCGTCGAGCGCTACCCGGCCGGCGTGCCGGGCCCCGCGATCGGCCGGCTGTCCGGGCTGGTCACCGGCCCGGCCGCGCAGGCCGATGCGCTGTTCCTGCCCGATACGCCCGAGGGTCTCGCGGTGGTGGCCGCCGGCCTCACCAAGGCCGGGTTCTCGCCCACCCGGGTTCGGCCGATCGGGACCGCGATCTGGAACGATCCCCGCGTCTACGCCCTGCCGGCGCTCCAGGGCGGGTGGTACGCCGCCCCCGATGCGGGTGGATTCAACGGCTTCGCGCAGCGCTACCAGGCCCGCTTCGGCGCGGCGCCGCCGCGTGTGGCGACCTTGGCCTACGATGCGGTCTCGCTGATGGCGGCGCTCTCCCGGCAATACGGCACGCAGCGCTTCGCCGACATCACGCTCACCAATCCGTCCGGCTTCTCGGGCATCGACGGAACCTTCCGGTTCCGGCCCGATGGCCCGAGCGACCGTTCGTTGGCGGTCTACGAGATCCGGTCCGGCGCGCCGGCCGTGGTCAGCCCGGCACCCCGTACGCTGGGACCTTCGGGCACCTGATCAGGCCGCCAGCGCCGCCACCACGGCGTTGAGCACCGGGGCCCCGGCCGGTGTCGCGGCGATCCGCCCACCTGACAGCCGCGCGACGAGGCCGTCGCCGACGAGGGCTTCGATTCGCGCCGGGTCGAGGGGCCGACCCTTGAGGGTGGCGTATCGGGTGGGGTCGATCCCTTCGCGCAGGCGCAGTCCCATCATCAGGAACTCGTCGCCCTGATCCGAGGCGGCAAGCGCTTCGGTCTCCACGATGCCGTGGCCGTCGCGCTCCACCCGGGCAAGCCAGGCTTCGGGCGTGCGCTCGGTGACGGTGCCGATCCGGCCGGTTTCTGTGACGAGGCGCCCATGTGCGCCGGGTCCGATGCCGGCATATTCGCCGTAGCGCCAATAGAGCAGGTTATGGCGGGATTCCGCGCCCGCGCGGGCATGATTGGAAATCTCGTAAGCCGACAGGCCGGCCCGGTCGCAGACTTCCTGGGTCACGTCGTAGAGGAAGCGCGCCGCGTCATCGTCCGGCGGCACGAGCTTGCCGGCGGCGGCGAGCCCATAGAACGGCGTGCCCGGTTCGATGGTGAGCTGATAGAGCGAGAGGTGCTCGGCCGCGCGGTCAATCGCGTCTTCGAGTTCGCGCCGCCACGCCGCCGGGCTCTGGTCGGGCCGCGCGTAGATCAGGTCGAAGGAGTAGCGCTCGAAATGCGCGGCCGCCACCTTCACCGCCGCCATCGCCTCCGCCGCGCTGTGCAGACGCCCGAGCTGCTTGAGCGAGGTGTCGTCCATGGCCTGGACCCCGAGGGAGACGCGGTTGACCCCTGCTGCCCGGTAACCGCGAAAGCGCTCGGCCTCGACGCTGGTGGGGTTCGCTTCGAGGGTGACCTCGACATCGGGCGCGACGGACCAGGCCCCACCGATCGCGTCGAGCAGGCCCGCCACGGTTGCGGGCTGCATCAGCGACGGGGTCCCGCCCCCGAGGAAGACACTCGACACCCTGCGGCCCGGCGTTCGGTCGGCGACATGGGCGATTTCGCCTCGAAAGGCCTTCAGGAAACGGCCCTCATCCACGGGCGCGTGGCGCACGTGGCTGTTGAAGTCGCAATAGGGGCACTTCGAGGCGCAGAAGGGCCAGTGGACGTACACCCCGAAGCCCGCATCGCGGGTCGGGTGGTCCGGGCCTGTCGGTTCGGTCATGGGCCGGATGTGCGCGCGGGATCGTGGTTTGGCAATCCCACGCGTCTCGTCAGGGGCGCCGCAGGCAGGTTCGGGCCAGGAGCACGAAGGCGCGGGCGCGGTGCGAAAGGGCCGCGCCCGTCGTCCATTCGACCCCGTGCTTCTCTTCCGAGGAGATCTCGCCGAAGGTGCGGTCGTGGCCATCGGGCAGGAACATCGGGTCGTAGCCGAAGCCCTGGCTGCCGCGGGGCTCCACCAGTTCGCCGAAGACCCGGCCCTCGAAAGTCTCCGTGTGTCCATCCGGCCAAGCAATGACCAGGGCTGAGACGAAGTGCGCGCGCCGGGTCGTGGCACCGCGCTTGTCGAGTTCCGCTGCGATGCGGGCCATGGCGCCCGCAAAGTCCTTCGACGGACCTGCCCACCGTGCCGAGAAGAGGCCCGGCGCGCCGTCGAGGGCGTTGACGCAGAGCCCGGAATCATCGGCGAAGGCCGGCAGCCCGGACGCTCTCGCGGCGGCGAGCGCCTTGATGGCGGCATTCTCCGAGAACATCGTGCCGGTCTCGTCGGGCTCTGGCAGACCGAGTTCGCCGGCCGAGACGGCGTCGATGCCGAAGGGGGCCAGCAGCTCGCGCATTTCGACGAGCTTGCCGGCATTGTGGGTCGCGATCACGATCCGTCCTGTGAGGATGCGATGCTCGCTCATGCCGAGACGTCCTTCGCGATGACCTGCTTCTGGAGGGCGACGAGGGTCTGGATGCCGCCCTTCGCGAGCCCGAGCAGCGCCAGGAGTTCCTCCTCGGAGAACGGCTTGCCCTCGGCGGTGCCCTGCACCTCGACGAGGCCGCCCGTCCCCGTGATGACGAAGTTGGCGTCGGTCTCGGCGCCTGAATCCTCGGCGTAGTCGAGGTCGAGCACCGGCTTGCCCTTGTAGATGCCGCAGGAGATCGCCGCGACGTGGTCCCGCAGGGGATCGACCGAGATGATCGAGCGTCCGCGCATCCAGGTGAAGCAATCGTGGAGTGCCACCCAGGCGCCGGTGATCGCCGCCGTGCGGGTGCCGCCATCGGCCTGGATCACGTCGCAATCCACGGTGATCTGGCGCTCGCCGAGTGCGGGCAGGTTGGTGACCGCGCGCAGGCTTCGGCCAATCAGACGCTGGATTTCCTGGGTGCGGCCGGACGGCTTGCCCGAATTCACCTCGCGCCGGGTGCGCTCGTGCGTGGCGCGCGGCAGCATGGCGTACTCAGCCGTGACCCAGCCCTTGCCGGAGCCGCGAAGCCAGCCCGGGCCGCGCTCTTCGAGGGTGGCGGTGCAGAGAACCTTCGTATCGCCGAAACTGACGAGGCAGGAGCCCTCGGCGTGGCGGGAGACGGCGCGCTCCAGGGTGACGTTGCGCAACTCGTCATTCGCGCGCTTCGAGGGCCGCATGCCGCTCTCCTTGACGTTTCGTGGTCGGGAGCGGGCTTTACGGGGCTGGGTCCCGCCCGGCAAGCGGAGCCGGGCGGATCGGGCGCGATTGGGGAAAGGGCCGTTCAGAGTTGGCGGGCGTTCGAACCCGCCGTCTCAGTAGCCGTGGCGACGATGACCGAAGTGAAGGCCGCGGCGGTGGCCGTAGTGATGGCCGAAATGGCGACGGTGATGGAAGCCGAAATGGCGTCCGCGATGATGGCGGTGGAAACGGTATCCGCGATGATGACGATGATAGCGCACCTCGGTCAGGCCGGCGGCGGGGCCGGCGACCTGGGCTGAGACGATCGCGGGGGCGGCCTCGGCGCTGCGCGGCGTTCCAAACAGCATCGCGCCGACCAGCGCGAGGGCGATGGCGAGGCTTTTGATCAGGCCAAATCGAGCGGTGTTTCTCATGGGGCTTTCACTCCTGGGAACAGTGCGTATCGGGTCGTCTGGTCCGCCGTGAGACAGCGAACGGGTCGTATCGATTTGTCCCGCTCGCCATCGTTCGATGGGTGTGAGCAACGCATCAGCACGCGAAACCGTCTCAAAGCTCCACGTTGTTTCTTCGGCCTTGGGGGCGGGTCGCTCGGGCGAACCGGAATGCAATCGATCCGGGCAGCGACGGTTGGTGGCATTGTGTAACGGCCGAGAGGCGTTCACACTTGCCGCTCAGGATCAGACCGTGACCGAGCCCGCGCGCCCCTTCTCGAATTCCCAGCAGATGCAGGTGCTCAGTGCACTGAACGAGCGCTCGCGCGAGATCTTCCGGCAGATTGTCGAGAGCTATCTCACGACGGGCGAACCCGTGGGCTCGCGCAATCTCGCCCGCATCCTGCCGATGACCTTGTCCCCGGCCTCCATCCGCAACGTGATGGCGGATCTGGAGCATTCCGGCCTCATCTTCGCGCCCCACGCCTCCGCCGGCCGGCTGCCCACCGAGCAGGGCCTGCGCTTCTTCGTGGATGCGATGCTCGAACTCGGCGATGTCGGGCGGGAGGAGCAGGAGCGGATCGAGGCGCAGATGCGGGCGGCGGCCTCAGGCCACACCTTTGATTCGGCGCTGGCCGAGGCCTCGATGCTGCTCTCGGGCATCTCGCGCGGCGCCGGAGTGGTGCTGACGACGAAGACCAACGTGCACCTGAAGCACATCGAATTCGTGCGCCTCGACCCGGCTCGGGCCCTGGTGGTGCTGGTCTCCGACGACGGCTCGGTGGAGAACCGGCTCCTCGACCTGCCCGCCGGCCTGCCCACCGGCGCCCTTCAGGAAGCCTCCAACTATCTGAATGCCCGCCTGCAGGGCCGGACGCTCGGCACGCTGCGGTCGGAGATCGAGTCCGGGCGCGAGGCGATGAAGCGCGAACTCGACGAGATCACCGGGCGGCTGGTGGATGCGGGTCTCGCGGTCAGCGTCGGCCCTTCGGACGCGCGCCAACTCATCGTGCGGGGGCAGTCGAACCTCCTCGACGACCTGCGCGCCGCCGAGGACCTGGAACGCATCCGCCTGCTGTTCGACGACCTCGAGACTCAGAAGGACGTCATCGAACTCCTTTCGCGGGCCGAGGGCGGCGAGGGCGTGCGCATCTTCATCGGCTCGGAGAACAAGCTGTTCTCCCTGTCCGGTTCGTCGATGATCGCAGCCCCCTTCCGCGATGGGTCGCAGAAGATCGTCGGGGTCGTCGGGGTCATCGGTCCGACGCGGCTGAACTATTCCCGCATCGTGCCGATGGTCGACTATACAGCCCGGGTCGTCTCCGGGCTCCTCGACCGCAAGCGCTGAGCCTCAAGCGGCGGCCTTAAAGAAAAGAGGGCGGAGCCGAAGCCCCGCCCCCCTTGATGCTGTCTGCCCGGCAATCAGCCCGGGATCACGTCGATGATCTCGTAGGTGTCCGGATCGATGATGACGATGTCGTCGCGCACCAGGATGAACTCGTAGCCGCGATAGGCCGGCACGAGGGTGAGAATGGCCGGCGGCAGCGGGTGCAGGCCGATCGAGCGCGGGACGACGGTGCCGACGCCGATGTTGAAGTTCACGTTCGTCACCGGCCGGACGCTGGAGCGCGTGATGGTCTGCCGGAACTCCGTGCGCTTGGTGGTGTCGAGACGGGTCACCGCGCCGCGCGCTTCGGTCCGGCCGCCGCGCTCACCGCGCTCGCTCCGGTCGTTGCGATCCCCACGCTCGCGATCATTCGCACCATCACGGCCGGATCGGGTGTCGCGATCGGCCTTGCCATCACGGTCCGTCTTGCTGTCGCGGTCGGTCTTGCCGTTGTTGTCAGCCTTGCCGTTGTTGTCAGCCTTGCCGTTGTTGTCGGTTTTGCCGCTGCGGTCGATCTTACCCTCGCGATCGGTCTTACCCTCGCGATCGGTCTTGCCGCCGCGCTCGGCACCGCCCTCGCGGGTCGCCGCGCCACCGTCC
>NZ_JAQGKL010000215.1 GCF_028290105.1 Methylobacterium sp. | reverse complement strand
TGCTGGCCAACCTCCTCGACAACCGCCAGAGCTGGCGTGTACTGGCGTCGGGTGCCAGCGAGCGGATCCAGCCTGCCGAAGGGGAGGAGCCGTTCAACGCGCACAAGTATTTCATGACGAACCCGAGCCTGTCCGGGCGCGGCAAGTCGTCGAAGAAGTCGAGCCCGCGCGCCCTGAGCCGTCGCGCGCAGCGTGGCTGACGGCAGTGTGACCGACGGATTGTCCAGAGGAGCCCGCATGGGCCTCGACCCTGCCAGCCCGGCGCCCTTCCCAGGGTCCGGGTACCCCATCGAGCCGGTGGCGATCATCGATATCGGCTCGAACTCGGTGCGGCTCGTCGCCTATGATGGGCTGACGCGGGCGCCGACCCCTCTCTACAACGAGAAGGTGCTGTGCGGCCTCGGCCGCAACGTGCTCACGACGGGGCGCCTCAACGAGGAGGCGGTGCGCCGGGCCCTCATGGCGCTCGCGCGCTTCCGGGTTCTCTGCGAGACCATGCGGGTCCGCCAAGTCTTCGTCCTCGCCACGGCGGCCGCGCGCGATGCCGAGAACGGGACCGACTTCCTGGCGGCGGCGGAGGCCGCCTGCGGCCAGCGGATCGAACTCCTTTCCGGCCGGCGCGAGGCCGAACTCTCGGCGCTCGGCGTCATTTCGGGCTTCCACGCCCCCGACGGCGTCGTCGGCGACCTCGGCGGCGGCTCCCTCGAACTCGTCGACGTGCGCGGCGCCACGGTGGGCATGGGCGTGACGATGCCCCTCGGCGGGCTGGCCCTGCAGGACCTCTCGGGCGGTTCGGTCAAGAAGGCGCTCAAGATCGTCCGCGAGAACCTGAAGAAGGCCGCTCCGCAACTGGAGACCCTGCGCGGGCGCAGCTTCTATGCGGTGGGCGGAACCTGGCGGGCGCTGGCGCGGCTGCACCAATCGGCCCGGGGCTACCCGCTCCACGTCATGCACGGCTACAGCGTCGAGCCTTCCGACGAGTTGAACTTCCTCGAAGTGGTGGAGCGCACCGACGCGGCACTCCTGCAGGACGTGGAGAGCGTATCGGAGGCGCGCCGCCCGCTGCTTGCCTACGGGGCAGTGGTGCTGGAGGAGATCATCCGGATCGGGCGCCCGCGCGAGCTCGCGGTCTCGGCCTCCGGCGTGCGCGAGGGCCTGCTCTACGAGCAACTCGACCGCGACGCGCGCCTCGCCGACCCGCTGCTGGCGGCGGCCGCCGAACTCAATGCCCTGCGCGCCCGCTCGCCCGGCCACGCCCGCGACCTGATCGCCTGGAGCGACCGCTTCATCGCGAGCCTCGACGCGCCCGAGACCGCCGACGAGCGCCGCCTGCGCCACGCCGCCTGCCTCCTGTCCGATATCGGCTGGCGGGCGCACCCCGATTATCGCGGTGAGCAGAGCGTCAACGTCATCACCCACGCGGCCTTCGTGGGCATCGACCACCCGGGGCGGGCCTATCTCGCGCTCGCCATCTACTTCCGCCACGAGGGCATCGCCCCCGAAAAGGCGAGCCCGATGCTGCGCAACCTCGCGGGGCCCCGCCTGTTCGAGCGCGCCCGCCTGCTGGGCGCGCTCCTGCGCCTCGCTTATCCCCTCTCGGCCGGCATGGAGGGCGCCCTCGGGCGCCTGCCCGTCCTCGTCGAGGAAGGCCGGGTGACCCTGACGCTTCCCCCCGGCCAAGCATCGCTGCCGGGCGACCGCATCCTCAACCGGGTGCGCGGCCTCGGCCGCCTGTTCGGCCTGGAGGGGCGTATCGTCGGCGGCTGACGCCTACAGCGCCGCGACCTCATCGAGTCCACGCTCCCGGACCGGTCGGCCGGACAGGGTCCGGTCCGGCTGCTGGCGCAGGAGCGCGATCGCGAGGCCCGACAGGGTCAGCAGGTCGCAGGTCAGGCCGAAGGCGGAGCCGACGAGGGCGTTATGGACGGCCCAGCACAGGCTGGCGCCGACGAAGAGGCGGCGCATCGTCCGGGCCACGCCCTGCAGGCGTGCGGCCGTCGCCAGGAGGGTGCCGAGGCCGGCGCAGGCCGAGGGCCAGCCGTTCCAGGTCGCCAGCACGAGTCCGGCGGCGGCGAGCGAGCTTGCCGCGAACACAGGCGCGACCCAGGCGGCGCGGCGCTCGGGACCGACGGCCTGGGCGGAGACGAGGTTCTGCAGGATCGCGATGACGCACATCGCCGTGCCGGTGAATGCCCCGAGATGCAGGTAGTGGAGGGCAAAGCAGGTCGCGCAGGCCGCCGAGGCCAGAAGCATCCAGCTCCGCCGCGGCAGGATCCCGGCCGCAAATCCAAGCCCGAGCCCCAATATTCCGAAGATGTCGAGATGTGCCTTCGCGCCTACCCAGAAGCTGAGGACGGATTCGACGATTGTCATGATCTGCGCTCGATCGGCGCCCCACTTGCGCCGTCCTCCGCAGATCCGCTAGGCCGCCATGGTAACCGGTTCGTTAACGGCTCCGACGCGCTGCGACGACTGTGGCGCGGGCGCCATATCGGGGCAGGGCGAAAGGGCGTCCGGATGCGCTACCCTCGCGCCCGAAGGGGGGCGACGGCGATGACGAGCTTCAAGGACCACTTCTCGCGTCACGCCGCCGGCTACGCGGCGCATCGGCCGACCTATCCGGCCGCGCTGGTGGATTTTCTGGCCGAGGCGGCGCCGGGACGGGATCTCGCCCTCGATTGCGCCTGCGGCACGGGGCAGTTGTCGGTGCCGCTCGGCGCTCGTTTCGGGCGGGTCGTCGCCACGGATGCGAGTGCGCAACAGATCACGCAGGCGCTGCAACATCCGGCGGTGACGTACCGCATCGCGCCCGCCGAATGCAGCGGATTGCCCGATGCGAGCGCCGACCTGATCACCGTGGCGCAGGCGGCGCATTGGCTCGACCTCGAGGCGTTCTACGCCGAGGTCCGGCGGGTGGCCCGGCCCCGGGCAATCCTGGCGCTGATCAGCTACGGCGTGCTGGAGGTGGCGGACGCGCGGGCCGACGCCGTGGTGCGGGACTTCTACCGCGACGTCCTCGGGCCCCATTGGCCGCCCGAGCGCCGGCATGTCGAGGACGGCTACCGGACGCTGGCGTTCCCGTTCGCCGAGATCCCGTTCGCCGAGATCCCGGCGCCGGCTCTCTCCATCGAGGTCGCCTGGGGCCTCGACGACCTGATCGGCTACACCGAGACCTGGTCGGCGGTCCGGGCAGCCGAGCGGGCGCTGGGCCGCGGGCCGATCACGGCGTTCCGGGCCGCCCTGGCCGAGGCCTGGGGCGATCCGGGGGAGCGACGAGGCGTGCGCTGGCCGCTGTCGCTGCGGGTCGGCCGCCTCTAGGGGGCGGGCCGCACCGGAAAGATCGACTTCTTGACGATGGCGTGGACGCCCCAGTTGCCGTCGACCACCTGGGTGATGCCGAAATCCACCGCGATGGACATCAGCGAGATCGCCTCGTCCTCGGTGAGCCCGTGCCCGTGCATGAGGAACCCGCGCATCTTGCGGAAGGCGTCGCGCATGGCGAGGTCGATGGAGGATTTCGAGAAGATCGCGTTCTGGGCGTCCGGGCCGAGATCGGCGAGGTAGTTCGGATAGCTGAAGCCTGAGAGCACCCAGTCCTCGGCGGTCTCGATCATCGGGAAGTCGAGGGTCTCCAGGGCGGTGCCGGGCAGGTCCGCCTTCTTGTGCAGGATGAACTGGAAGGTGCCGGTGAGCGAGCACTCGATGGCGGTGCCGCAGAGTTCGGAATCGCCCTGGCTCGCATGGGGGTCGCCCACCGAGAACAGGGCGCCCGGCACCGCCACCGGATAGTACAGGGTCGCGCCCTTGCCGATGCGCCAGTTGTCGATGTTGCCGCCGGTGTAGCTCGGGGGAATCGAGTTCACCATCTCGGCCTCCTTGGGCGCGAGGCCCATCGTGCCGAAATGCGGGCGGATGGGCACCCGGAACCCCTTCAGCACGTCGAAGTTGCGGCTGGTCCTGGCGTGGTCCACCGGCAGGCCCGGATAGTCGATGGTCGGATGGTCGACGCCGTTGGGGTCGGTCACCCCGGGCCAGCGGAAGTTGTAGACGGCCTGCGCCCAGTCGCGCCCGCCCGTGGCATCGACCTCGTAGATCGTCACCACCTCGCGGGGCCGGTCGCCGGTGATCATGTCCTTGTAGTGGTAGCCCCAGTTCGCGGCGGCGTTGCTGCCGAAGGTGCGGCCCTTGAAGGCCGGGTTGGCGCAGGGGCGCGGACTCACGTCGAGGATGCGCACCTCCAGCACGTCGCCGGGCTCGGCGCCCCGGATCGCCACCGGCCCGGTGCAGATATGCACGCCGAGACCGCCGCCGGGGCCGAACTTCGTCTCCTCCGGCCCGGCGCCCCGGCGGGCGACGCCCTTGCGGTCCTTGGTCCAGAGAAACACGCTCTCGGCGCCGGGATCGCCGGTGACCATGCGCTCGGCATCGTCGTTGGCGTGGTGGGTCAGGGTCTCGATGGTGACGTAGTCGCCGGACTCGATCTCGACCTGGGGCTTGAGGCTGCGGCTGAAATAGCCCCAATGCACGGTCTCGGCGGTGGCGGGCAGGTGGACATGCGCCGTCTGCTTGAGTCCCTTGCGGGCGCTCGCCTGCGCCAGGGCCTGGCCCGGGAGGGTGAGCCCGCCGGCCATCAGGGCCGCCGCCCCGCCGGACGCCACGAAGCCGCTCTTGAGGAAGGCCCGGCGCTCCGGCGCGAGGTCGTCGCGCAACCGGGCCCGGTGCTCGGCAAAGTGGGCGCAGTTCGGATCGTCACCCTGGCACATCGCGGTCTCCGGCCTTTGAATTCTCCGGGAATTTTGTATGCAAAGCGGCGGCCAAGCTTCCCCGGCCGGGAAAATCCGGCAACGACTCGTGGCGGCCCGCGTTCGTCTCAGGTGAACGGCCACGTTCGCTCCGGGGCGCCGACCCCACGCGCGCGACGCGAGCGCCACCCAGCACGCAGGGATGCCACGACCTTTGACGACGGGTGTCGACCGTTCCCAGCTCCACCAGATCATCGCCGGCCTGACCGAGGGCGTGCTCCTGATCGAGCCCGACCAGCGCATCGCCTGGGCCAACGCGGCGGCGCTCGCCATGCACGGGGCGGCCGACCTTTCCGAGCTCGGCGGCACCGTCGAGGCCTATCGGACGCGCTTCACCCTGCGCTACCGCAACCACCACGTCCTCACCCGCACCCCCATCGAGCGGGTGCTGGCGGGCGAGAGCTTCGACGAGGTCGTCGTCAACGTGCGCCGGGCGGACCGCCCGGATTTCGACGTGATGCAGCGCATCCGCAGCCTCGTGATCACCGACGCGGCCGGGCAGCCGGACTGCCTCGTGCTGATCATCGCCGACGTCACCGCGCAATTCGAGGCCGAGGCGCGCTTCGAGAAGACCTTCAACGCCAACCCGGCCCCGGCGGTGATCTGCCGGCTCTCGGACCTGCGCCACGTCAAGGTCAATCTCGGCTTCCTGGAGATGACGGGCTATCGCAGCGAGGACGTCCTCGGGCGCAGCGTCTACGAGGTCGACGTGCTGGCGGACGCGCGCAACCGGGACCTCGCCATCACGCGCCTCCATGCGGGCGCGACGATCCCGCAGATGGAGGCCTGCCTGCGCCTGCCCGACGGGGGAACCCGCTTCGTCATCGTGGCGGGCCAACCCATCGACATGGGCGACGAGCCCTGCATGCTCTTCACCTTCGCCGACCTCGACCTGCGCAAGAAGGCCGAGACCGCCCTGCGCCACAGCGAGGAGCGCTTCGCGACGGCCTTCCGCCTCACCCCCGTGCCGACGCTGCTGGTCCAGGCCGACGGCCTCGCGGTGATCGGCGTGAACGAGGCCTTCGCCCGGGTCTTCGGCCACGCCGGGGAGGCGGTGGAGGGGCAGGGGCTCGATGCCCTCGGCCTCTGGAGCGACGCCGCCCAGCGCGCGCGCTTCGAGGCGGATCTCGCCGCGCGAGGGAGCGTGCTGGGCTTCGAGGCCTGCCTGCGCAGCCGGGACGGGATCGAGCGCGACTGCCTCGTCTCCGCCGAGAGCGTCACCATCGGCGAGGAGGCCTGCCTCCTCGCCGTCCTCCAGGACATCAGCGACCGCAAGCGCTCGGAGCGCGAGCTGTTCGAGGCGATCGAGGCCGTGATGGCCGACACCTCCTGGTTCAGCCGGGGCCTGATCGATAAGCTCGGGAGCCTGCGCCAGTCCGGCACCCCGGATGCCACGGCGCCCCGGCCCGACCTGACCCGGCGGGAGGGCGAGGTCCTGCGCCTGATCTGCCGGGGGCTCGGCGACGCCGCCATCGCCAAGCGCCTCGGCCTGACGCCCAACACCGTGCGCAACCACGCCGCCGCCCTCTACCGCAAGCTCGGCATCCACCGCCGTGGCGAGGCGATCATCTGGGGCCGGGAGAACGGCTTCGCGGTCTGAAGCGCGGGCCGCGCGAAGGTTACGCCCGTACAGGAACAGCGCGCCACAAGCCTGCGCGCCGGCGACAGAGCCGTGTCGCAGTGTCCGGCTTGCGCCCTTAACGTCTCCGGGCGTTCGTGGTTCGCGTGTTGCTCGACGCCTGACAGGGGCTGCTGCGCGACGACGCTCTGTCTCGAGGTTCGGTGGACCGTGAACGCTTGGGCAGCGCGCGATGGAATGGCGCGAAACTCGACATTCATTCCTCGATGCCATACGCAGCGCGAGCGTAGAGGGGCTGCGCATCAGGCTATGCGCATGACCGACGAAGACCCGTTGCTGGTTCTGTCCGTGGCCAGCCTCACCGGCGTTCAGATGATCGACGGTGGCGACACCTTGGCGATGCGCTTTCGCAAACCGGGAGACCGGGAGCTGGTCCTCCTGGTTCCGCGTCAGGTCGCACTGGCCTTGCAACCGCAAGTCTCGGAGGTCCTGGCTCAACCTCACGACCCTCATCGCTCCGGACGCTGACGCGTCGAAGTCTACCCGCTCCTCGGCTTTACCTTGGTCGGGTCGTCCGCCCCGGCTCGAGACTCGCGGCTTTTGTCGCAGCTTTTGATGACTTACCGGCTGTAAACGCTGCTCGCGAAACCTCCGGGATTCATCCAAACAAATTTAGAGAATTCGGCTCCATGACGACGTCGGGAGAAAAACCGATGTCGTTCACGTCCATGAGCCAGTTCAGGCGGAACCAGCGCGGCGGGGTCGTCGTGCTCTTCGCGCTGATGATGCCGGTCCTGATGGGCCTCTCTGCGGTGGCCGTCGAGTATGCCGGCCTCGCCAAGCGCCGCGCCGAACTGCAGCGTGCGGCCGATGCCGCCAGCATCGCGGGCGTCAACCAGTTCAAGCTCGCCAACGCCGACGATGCCGGCGCGGTCCGCATCGCCACCGCGACGGCCCAGGCTCAGGCGCGCAACAACGGCGGCGCCACACCGCAGGTCACGGCGGCGGTGATCGGCAATCGGACCGGTGTGCAGGTGAGCGTGTCAGAGAGCGTGGCGCTCTCCATGGGCAAGCTCATCAACATGCCCACCGTCGATGTGGCGGTGCGCTCGACGGCCAAGCTCGCCGGGACGACCCGGCTCTGCCTGCTGGCCCTTGATCCGCTCGCGGCCGGCGCCTTTCACATGGAGAGCGGGGCGCGGGTCACCGCCACGGATTGCTCGCTGTATTCGAACTCGCTGAGCGCCGCGGGCATCCAGGGCGAGAGCCTCGCGGTCGCCACGGCCCTCTCGGCCTGTTCCGCCGGCGGCTACGCAGGCTCCGGGGCCAATTTCACGCCGCCGCCGGCCACCGGCTGCCCCGCCCTGCGCGACCCCCTCGCCGACCGCGAGGCGCCCCCCGTCGAGCCCTGCCTCATCCTTCCCCTGATCCTCAATCCGGTGGCGGCGCTCCTGGCCCCCGACGACAAGCGCTACGGCGTGAACGTCGTCAGCACGCGAACGACCTTGCGGCCGGGCACCTATTGCGGCGGCCTGCACATCACCAAGGGCGGCAACGTCACCCTTGAGCCGGGCGTCTACGTCATGAAGGACGGCCCCCTCGTCGTGGACAAGCACGCGACGCTCACGGGCTCGAATGTCGGGTTCTACTTCACGGGCCTGACGACGGGCCTCCTCTTCGACCAGAAGAGCACGATCAGCCTCACCGCCCCGAAGGACGGCCCGATGTCGGGCCTGCTGCTCCAGGAGGACCGCACGCCGCTGTCCTCGCTGGGCGGCCTGGTGGGATCGGTGCTCTCCCTGCTGCCCCTGGACGGCAAGGGCAAGGCGAAGGCGCCCCCGGGCGGGACGCTGCTCTCCCGCGAATACCGCATCATCAGCGACAACGCCCGGACCCTGCTGGGGACGATCTACCTGCCCCAGGGCCGGCTCATCATCGACGCCAGCAAGCCGGTGGCGGACCAGTCCGCCTACACGGTGATCGTCGCCCGGATGATCAACCTCTACGACGGTCCGAACCTGATGCTGAACGCGCAGTACGGCGCCACGGACGTCCCGGTGCCGAAGGGCGTCGGACCGAGCTCCGCCGACACGCAGCTCACCCAGTAGACCGGCGCCGTTGCCCCGCGATCGTCGGGGGCGGCCAGGGGAACGGCCGAGGGAACGGCGCACGCGCGCCGCCCTCGACGTGACGGCGTGGCGGTGCCCCGCGCCCCGCGCGGGGAGCCTTATGTGGACGGCGGCTCCGGCGCTCGACGAGCCGGGCCGGGACCGGGGCGACGCATGGCGCGGTGCATCCCGGGTCGGCAGCGGACGGCCCTACGCACATTTTCCAGGCAATTGATCAGAAATCATCAGAACCAATGCGTCCGAACCACGTTGTCGGGTGCAATCGCTGCCGTGTGATCGGCCGCATCGCGGCCCCACCGATCCCCGACGCCGGGTTCCGTTTCGACGGAGACTCCGGTCGCACGGGTACGAACGGGGCCCTCGCTCGTTTTCCTTCTCGACGTCTGTTCCCCAGGAGTTCGTCCTTGGCTCTCTCTCCCACGCCCGTTTCCAGCGCCGAAGGCCGCACGGTCCTCGTCAATCAGGTCTCCTGGGGCGCGATCTTCGCCGGTGCCGTCGCGGCGCTCGTCGCCCAGATGATCCTCAACATGGTGGGTCTCGGCATCGGCCTGTCCACCCTGAACCCCACCGGCACCGACACGCCGAGCGCCAGCTCGCTCTCCACGGGCGCGGGCCTGTGGTGGGTCGGCTCCGGCATCGTCGCCTCGCTCATCGGCGGCTTCCTCGCCGGCCGCCTCTCCGGCAAGCCGGTGGGCTCGACCAGCGGCTATCACGGCCTGATCTCCTGGGCGGTGACCACCCTCGTCATCGTCTACCTGCTGACCTCGGCGGTCGGCGGCATCCTCGGCGGCGCGTTCGGCGGCATCACCAGCGTGCTCGGCGGCGCCGGTTCGGCGATCGGCGGCACGGTGCAGACGGCGGCCCAGGCCGCGGCCCCCTCGCTGACCAAGGTCGGCAACCCCCTCGACGGCATCGAGAGCAAGGTCCGCCAGGCCTCCGGCAACCAGGACCCGGAGGCGCTCCGCAACGCCGCCGCCAGCGCGGTCCGCGCCTATCTCTCGGGTGACGCCGCCCAGCAGGCCCAGGCCGAGCAGACGGCCACCGACGCGCTGGCCAAGGCGCAGGGCATCCCGGCCGACCAGGCGAAGGCCCAGGTCCAGGATTACCGCAAGCAGTACGAGAAGACCGTGGCCGACGCCAAGGCGAAGGCCCAGGCCGCCGCCGAGGCCACCCGCAGCGCCGCCGCTCAAGGCTCGCTCTACGCCGCCCTGGCACTGGTCCTCGGCGCACTCGCGGCCTTCCTCGGCGGACGCCTCGGCACCGTCTCGCCGGCCCTCGCCTACGGCGACCGCCGCATCTGACGCGCCCCGCCCCGGGCCCTCGCGGACCCGGGGCATCCCCAAACGGAAACCGCCCGTCCCCGGCAGGGAACGGGCGGTTTTTTCGTGGCCGGCGCCCCGGGGGAAGCCCTAAAGGGCCGCCCTGATCGCGGCGGCGATGCGCTTGAGCCCGGCCTCCACGTCGCCGCCCCGGATGTGGACGCGTAGCGCCCGGCGCTGGCGCTCGGCGAGCACCGAGAAGTCGCCGCGCGCCTGGGCCGCCACCACCGTGCCGAAGCCGAGGCTGCGGCCGGGGATCGCGAGATCCGCCGAGGGGTCGGCGGTGATCTGCAGGAACACGCCGGTGTCGGGCCCGCCCTTGTAGGCCTGTCCGGTGGAGTGCAGGAAGCGCGGCCCGAATTCGAGGCAGGTCGCGAGGCGGCGCGTGTCCCGGAGCGCGATGCGGGCCTCCTGCAGGATCGCGTGGTGGCCCGGATTGCGCGCCACATAGGCGAGCAGCGCCACGTAATCGCCGTCCTTGGCCCGGGCGAGATGGGCGGCGACCGCAGCCTCCAGGCCCTGCGAGGCCTGGGGCAGGGCGCCGGCATTGCCCGCATCCGCGTAGAGCGCGATCGTCTCGTCGGAGAACAGCGGCGTCTCGGCGGGCAGGGCGCCGCTCTTCTCGGCGGCGTCGAAGAGCTTCTTCGTCTCGATCTTGCTCGCCTCGACGTCGGGCTGGTCGAAGGGGTTGATGCCGAGCAGGGACCCGGCCACCGCCGTGGCGATCTCGAAGCGGAAGAATTCCTGCGGCAGCTGCTCCTCGTTGGCGAGCGCGATGTGCACCACCGGATGGCCCTCGCGCTCGAGGTTGCGCACGGCCTCGTCCTGGTGCGGATCGGCCCGGCCGTCGAGGCGCAGGTAGACGAAGAAGCGGTCACGCCCGTAGACGGCGGGCACGTCGACGGGCTCGCCGTCGATGGGGATCAGGCCCTTGCCTTCCTTGCCGTTGGATTCGGCGATGAGCTGCTCGGCCCAGGCGCCGAAGGTGTCGATGCCGGGCGAGGCGATGATCGTGACCTTGTCGCGGCCGGCACCAAGCGCCGCCCCCATGGCGGTGCCGAGGAGCACGCCCGGGTTCTGGGCCGGCGGCACGGCCGGGCCGCAGGAGCGGACCATGATCCGCGCCGTGTCGAGGAAGGCCTTCACGTCGATGCCGGAGGCCGCCGCCGGCACGAGGCCGAACGCGGAGAGCACGGAATAGCGCCCGCCGATCTGGGGCACGCCGTAGAAGATCCGCCGGAAGTTGTCGGCTTTCGCCGCTTTCTCCATGGCCGAGCCCGGATCGGTGACGGCGACGAAATGCGCGCCCGCCTTCTCGGCGCCCACCGTCTCCTTCATCCGGCCGAGGAAGTAATCGCGGAACACGTTCGGCTCGAGGGTCGAGCCGGACTTGCTCGCCACGATGAACAGCGTTGTGGCCAGGTCGATCGCGGCTTCCGTCTCGCGGACCTGATCGGGATCGGTGGAATCGAGGATGCGCAGGGTCGGGAAGCCCGCATGGGCCCCGTAGGTCTCGGCGAGCACCTCGGGCCCAAGGCTCGACCCGCCCATGCCGAGCACGACGACGTCGGAGAAGCCGCCGGCCCGGACCTCCTCGGCGAAGGCCTGGTAATCGGCGACGCGTTCGAGCTCGTCCTCGACGATGCGCAGCCAGCCGAGCCAGCGATCCTCGTCGGCGCCGCTCCAGACGGTCTTGTCGTGGGCCCAGAGCCGGCGGATCTTGCCCGAGGCGCGCCACTCCTCGACGGCCTTCTTCGCGGCGGCGCTCAAGGCCTCGTCGAGCACCAGGGTCTGGGCGTTCAGCTTCGGCCCCAGGAAGTCGATGCGCTTGCCCGCGACCGCGCCGAGCAGCTTGTCGGCCGCGTCGATGAAGAGCTGCACGCCCTCCTCCACCAGGGTGTCGCCGACGGTGCCGATGTCGATGCCGGCCTCGGCGAGGCGCGCCATCACGGCCTGCGCCCCCGCCACATCGCTCTCGATGGCGCTCTTGAGGGTGCCGTGGTCGCGAAAGGCGTCCATGGTGGCGGGCGGCATGGTGTTGACGGTGTCGGGGCCGATCAGCTCCTCGACGTAGAGCACGTCGGAATAGGCCTTGTTCTTCACGCCCGTGGAGGCCCAGAGCAGGCGCTGCGCCTTGGCGCCCTTGGCGGCCAGGGCCTGCCACGTCGGCTCGGCGTGGATCGCCTGGAAGCGCTGGTAGGCGAGCTTGGCGTTGGCGATGGCGACCTTGCCCTTGAGGTCGTCGTAGCCGCCCTTCTCGTCGAGCGCCTTGTCGACCGCGACATCGATGCGGCTGATGAAGAAGCTCGCCACGCTGGCGACCTTCGAGACGTCGCCGCCCTTGGCGGCATGCGCCTCCAGGCCGGCGATGAAGGCGCGGGCCACGGCCTCGTAGGTGTCGACCGAAAACAGCAGGGTGACGTTGATGCTGATGCCGTCCGCCGTCAGGGCCTCGATGGCCGGGATGCCCTCGCGCGTGGCCGGCACCTTCACCATCAGGTTGTCGCGGGCCACCATCGCGTGCAGGCGGCGCGCCTCCTCCAGGGTGTCCTGCGTGTTCAGCGCGAGGTAGGGCGAGACCTCGAGGCTGACATAGCCGTCGGCGCCGTCGGATCCGTCGTAGACCGGGCGCAGCACGTCGGCGGCGGCCTGGATGTCGGCGATCGCGCAGCCCTCGTAGAGGTCGATGACGCGGGCATCGCCCTGCGCCATCACGGATTTCAGGGCGTCGTCGTACTCGGCCGAGCCGCCGATGGCCTTCTCGAAGATCGAGGGGTTCGAGGTCACGCCGCGCAGGCCGTCCGTGTCCACCAGCGCCTTGAGCCTGCCGTCGGCCACGAAGCCGCGGGCGACGAAATCGAGCCACACGGCCTGGCCCTGTTGCGGGAAGAGAGCCTTGAGCGGGTTCATGGAAAACTCCTCGTCGTCCTGGCGTCGCGCAAGAGCACGCGCACCCACGCATCGTCGGTTGTACGCCTCTCCTCCCCCCGAGCGGGAGGAGGACTGTGGTCCGGATCCGGTCGGCGGACGCCTCAGCCCGCCGTCTTGTGCCGGGCGATCTGGTCGCGGGCGGCCTGCAGGACCTTCTCGGGGGTGAAGCCGAACTTCGACTGCAGGTCCTTGATCGGCGCCGAGGAGCCGAAGGTGCTCATGCCGATGATGGTGCCGGCCGAGCCCGCGTAGCGGTCCCAGCCGATGACCGAGCCCTGTTCCACGGCGACGCGCGCCAGCACCTCCGGGATGAGGACGCTGTTGCGATAGGCCTCGTCCTGGCGCTCGAACAGATCCCAGGACGGCATCGAGACGACGCGGGCCTTCACGCCCTCCGCCTTCAGGGCCTCGTAGGCGGAGACGCAGAGCTGCACCTCGGAGCCGGTGCCGATCAGGATGACGTCCGGCGTGCCCTCGCTGTCGGCGAGCACGTAGGCGCCCTTGGCGGTGCCGGCCGCACTGCCGTAGGTGGTGCGGTCGAAGGTCGGCAGGGGCTGGCGGCTCAGCGCCAGGATCGCCGGCTGGTTCCTCAGGGTCATGATCACCCGGTAGGCTTCCGCGACCTCGTTGGCATCCGCCGGCCGCAGGGTGACGAGGCCGGGGATCGCCCGCAGGGTGAGCAACTGCTCCACCGGCTGGTGGGTCGGGCCATCCTCGCCGACGCCGATCGAATCATGCGTGAAGACGTGGAAGACCGGCAGGTCCATCAGCGCCGCGAGGCGGATGGGCGGGCGCATGTAGTCGGCGAAGACCAGGAAGGTGGCGCCGTAGGCGCGCAGGCCCACGAGGCCGAGGCCGTTCACGATGGAGCCCATCGCGTGCTCGCGCACGCCGAAATGGATGTTGCGGCCGCCCGGCTCGAAGGGCGACAGGGTGCCGGCGCCCTCGAATTCGAGCTTGGTCTTGTTGGACGGCGCCAGATCGGCGGAGCCGCCGAGCAGGAACGGCACGTGCGGCGCGATGGCGTTGAGCACCTTGCCGGAGGATTCGCGGGTGGCGAGCCCCTTGGCGTCGGGCGCGAAGACCGGGATGTCGCGGTCCCAGCCCTCGGGCAGGCGGCCCTCCAGGTACGCGGACAGCTCTTCCGCCAGGGTCTCGTCGGACGCCTTGGCCTCGTGGAAGAACCCCTCCCAGGTGGCGAAGAGTTCGGCGCCGCGCTTGCCGATGCCATCGCGGAAATTGTCGTAGACGCCGTCCGGCACCAGGAACTGCGCGTCCTCGGGCCAGCCATAGGCGCGCTTGGCACCCTTGACCTCGTCCACGCCGAGGGGGTCCGAGTGGGCCTTGGGGGTGTTCTGCTTGTTGGGCGCGCCGAAACCGATGATCGAGTTGACGATGATCAGGGTCGGGCGGTCGCTCGACTGGAGGAAGGTCTCGAGGGCCGAGGAGATCGCGTGGACGTCGTTGGCGTCCGCCACCCGCAGCACCTGCCAGCCATAGGCGAGGAAGCGCGCGGCGACCTCCTCGGAGAAGGCGAGTTCGGTGTGGCCCTCGATGGTGATGGTGTTGTTGTCGTAGATCCAGCACAGGTTCGACAGGCGCAGGTGCCCGGCGATGGAAGCGGCCTCCGCGGCGACGCCCTCCATGAGGTCGCCGTCCGAGCAGATGGCGTAGACGTTGTAGTCGAACAGCGGCAGGTCGGGCCGGTTCATGCGCTCGCCCAAGAAGCGGCCGCCCATCGCCATGCCGACGGAGTTCGCGACCCCCTGGCCCAGCGGCCCGGTGGTGGTCTCGACGCCGGTGGTGAAGTGGTATTCGGGGTGGCCGGGGGTGCGGCTGTCGAGCTGGCGGAAGTTCTTGAGGTCGTCGATCGTCAGCGCGGGGGCGTTGCCGCCGTCCTTCTCGGCGACGCCCGCGAGGTGGATCAGGCCGTAGAGCAGCATCGAGGCGTGGCCGGCCGAGAGCACGAAGCGGTCGCGGTTCGGCCAGTGCGGATGCGCCGGGTCGTAGCGCAGGTAGCGGTTCCACAGGGTGTAGGCCACGGGCGCCAGCGCCATCGGGGCGCCGGCATGGCCGGAATTGGCCTTCTGCACCGCGTCGATGGCGAGGGTCCGGAGCGTGTCGATGCTGAGCTTGTCGATCGTGCTCAGGGCCGCGTTCGGCTTGGTCTCTGCGCCACTCATCTGTCGTCGTCCTTCATGTGTGCATCTCTCGGGCCGGTTCGCCGCGCGTCCGGAACGCTCAGGCGTCGTGCCGTCGGGGCCGGGGCGGGACCCCACCCAGGGATCGTGCGTCGGCGGAGCCGCTGCTCCGCTCCCGCGCCGGACCCTTGGCCCGGCTGTAGTTCAGGATCGTGTTGACCAGGGTGACGTGGCTGAAGGCCTGCGGGAAGTTGCCCACGAGGCGCTTGGCCTTCACATCATACTCCTCCGCCACCAATCCGACATCGTTGCAGACGCCGATCAGCCTCTCGATCAGCGCACGCGCCTCCTCGCAGCGGCCCAGCCCGATGAGGTTGTCGGCGTACCAGAACGAGCAGGGCAGGAAGGCGCCCTCGTCGCCGGGCAAGCCGTCCGTGGTCTGGTTCTCGGTGTCGTAGCGCAGCACGAAGCCGTCGCGCATCAGCGTGCGGCCGATCGCGTCGACGGTGCCGACCACGCGCGGGTCGTGCTGTGGCAGGAAGCCCATATGGGCGATCAGCAGCAGGCTCGCGTCGAGGCGCTTCGAGCCGTAGGACTGCACGAAGCTGTTCAGCTCCGTATCGAACCCCTTGGCGCAGACCTCGGCGTGGATCTGGTCGCGGATCTCGCGCCAGCGCGCCACCGGCACGTCCCGGGTCCGGCTCGGCCGGTGGTTCACGCCGGTGGCGCGGATCGCGTCCTGCTCGTGGCCGCCCGCCTCCTCGAAGGAGCGGATGGCGCGATCGAAGGCGACCCAGGCCATGACCTTCGAATGCACGAAGTGCCGGCGCCCGCCGCGCACCTCCCAGATGCCCTCGTCGGGCGTGCACCAGACCGCCTCCAGGTGGCGCAGCAGCGCCTCGCCCACGCGCCAGCCGTCGACGTCGCCCTGGAGCCCGCGCTGGCGCGCCTGGTAGAGCGCGTCGAAGATCTCGCCGTAGACGTCGAGCTGGAACTGCTCCACCGCCGCGTTGCCGATGCGCACGGGCTTGGAGTTCTCGTAGCCGGGCAGCCAGTCGAGCTCGATCTCGGGCAGCATGCGCTCGCCGGCGATGCCGTAGAGGATGTGCGCCTGCTCCGGGTTGCCCGCCACCGCCCGCACCAGCCAGTCGCGCCAGGCGCGCGCCTCGTCGATGTAGCCGCCATCCATCAGCGCGATCAGCGTGAAGGTGGAATCGCGCAGCCAGCAGAACCGGTAATCCCAGTTGCGGACGCCGCCGAGATCCTCCGGCAGGGAGGTGGTGGGGGCCGCCACGATGCCGCCGGTGGGCCGGTAGATCAGCGCCTTCAGGGTCAGGAGGGAGCGCTTGAGGATCGCGTCCCAGGGGGTGCCGGAGGCCGCCCGGTCCGACCAGTCGCGCCAGTAGCGGTCGGTCTCGAACAGGACCTTGCGCGGCTGGATCGGCGCCGGATCGTCCTCGTGGGAGGGTCCGTAGCTCAGGGAGAAGGCCATGCTCTGGCCGGCCTCCACCGTGAACTCGGAGACGGTGGTCTGGTCCTCGCCGTGCGTCGGCACCAGGGTGCGCAGCACCACCTTGTGCGGGCCCGAGATGGCGCGGAGATCCCCGAGTTCGTTGTGCGAGACCCACGGCACCGCGAGCCCGTAATCGAAGCGCACGCGCAGGCGCATCCGCATGGCCACGGAGCCGGCGAGCCCCTCGACGATCCGCACGAGGTGGGAGCCGTCGTTGGCGGGCATGTAGTCGGTGACCAGCACGGTGCCGGTGGCGGTCTCGTGCCGGGTCTCGAGGACGAGGCTGCCGTCGCGGTAGGCCCGCGTGGTCTTCGGATCGGGATCGGCGGGGCCGAGCTTCCAGAAGCCGTGATCCTCGGTGCCGAGCAGGGCGGCGAAGCACGCGGCGGAATCGAAGCGGGGCCAGCAGAGCCAGTCGACGCTGCCGTCGCGGGCGATCAGCGCGGCGGTGCGGCCATCGCCGACGAGCGCGTAATCCTCGATCCGTCCCGCCATCCCGGTCCCACCTCCGCGACCTCGACCGTCACGGGGCCGCGCAGCATCGCTCGCGTCCACCTAATCTCCGAACCCGGCAGGGTCCAGGGTCGGCGCGGCGATTGCTGGTTGGCAAGTGCGTGGGTGGGGGTAGGGATCGGGCCTCGCGAAACGGGCCGGAGCCTCAGCGCAGGCGCTCGACCCAGCCGGAGACGGCGGCCCCGAGGCTGACGGTCTCGGCGCCGAGCGCGGCGCTCTTGGCTCCCAGCGCCGCGGCCTTGGCATCCATGTAGGCGCCCGCGGCCGCACCGACCTGGCTCGCGGCCACGCCCGCCTGCGTCACCGCGCGGATCGTCGGGGCGAAGGGCAGGGCGATCTCGGGCAGGGCGATGTCGGGCAGCACGCCCTCGTCGGACGCCGCGACGGTGCCGGGCGCGTCCTCGGCCGCGAAGGGCAGCGGCTTGTCGGGGGTGGAGGGCGCCCTGTCCGGGCCCTTGTCGAGCGTCCTGGTCACGGCGCGGGGGCTCTCGACCCGGCGCGCGGCGGCGATGCGGGCCGGCCGGGCGGCCTTGTGGGCCTGCGCGGCGGGCGCAGGCTCGGCCTGCGCCAGCACGATCATGGGGAACTGGGTCTGGAAGGCGAGGGGGGCCGGGATGAACGGCGCCTCCGCCGTCGCCACGGGCGCGGAGGCGACCGCCGTGGCCAGGACGGGCGCGGGGGCCTGCACCGCCGCCGGCTCGTGGCAGAAGTAGGAGGCGGCGCCGAGGATCACCGCCATCATCAGGGTCGGCAGGAGAGGCGGGGTCACGCCGCGCGACGCGCCCGATTCGAACGCCGCATGATCGGGGGGCGTGCACGCTGACATCCGAAAAGACCTCGCTGTGCGGGTTCGATCCGCCGGCGCCATTAGCCGGGCCGTTTGCGGCGGAACCTGGGCTGTTTCCTCTCCCGACGGTAACGAAGCGCCGGGGAAGGGCCTGGGAAGGGCCTGGGAAGGGCCGGGCATGCCGCTTGCGTCCCCGATTTCGCGCGCCGGACCTTGTCATCCGCGCAAGGCGCATGCGACCTGCCGGACCGTTCTCCATCCCGATCCGCCCCCCTGATCCGCCCCGCCCCCGATCCGTCCCCGGACACCGATGACCGAGCCGACCCTCACCGTCGCCGTGATCGACCCGAGCCGTGCCCGCGCGGCGATCCTCGAGGAAGGCCTGACGGCAGCGGGCTTCACCCGCGTCGTCGTCCTGCCCGACACCGCCGACCTGCCGGCGCGGGTGGCGGCCCTCAACCCCGACGTCGTCGTCATCCACCTGGAGAGCCCGAGCCGGGACATCCTGGAGCAGATGTCGGGCCTGTCCCGCCACGTGGAGCGCCCGGTGGCGATGTTCGTCGACCGCTCGGACGTGCCGATGATGCAGGCGGCCATGGATGCGGGCATCTCGGCCTACGTCGTCGACGGGCTGCAGCCGCAGCGCATCCGCTCGATCCTCGACGTGGCGATCCTGCGCTTCAACGCCTTCGCGCGGCTCCAGCGGGAATTGACCGAGGCGCGGGGCGAACTCGCCGACCGCAAGCTCATCGAGCGGGCCAAGGGCATCCTGATGACCGCCAGGGGCCTCCCGGAGGAGGAGGCCTACCGGTTGATGCGGCGCAAGGCCATGAACGAGAAGCGCAAGATCGCCGACATCGCCCGCGCCATCGTCACCGCGGCGGACCTGCTCGGATGAGGCTGGCCCTCGGATACGTCCCCCTCATCGATGCGGCGGCGCTCATCGTCGCGGTCGAGCGCGGCTTCACCGCCGCGGAGGGCCTGGCGGTGGACCTCGTGCGCGAGCCCTCCTGGGCGACCCTGCGCGACAAGCTGGCGCTCGGCCACCTCGACGGCGCCCACATGCTGGCGCCGCTGGCCATCGCCAGCGCCCTCGGCATCAGCGGGCCGGAGACCGACCTCGCGATCCCCCTCGGGCTCAACCTCAACGGCAACGCGGTCACGGTCTCGCGCCCGCTCTGGGCCGCGATGGTCGAAGAGGCCGGCGGCTTCGACGCCGACGACCTCGATGGCGTGGCGCGCGCCTTCGCCAAGGCGGCGCGCGCGCGGGCCGGGCGGGGCCGGCCGCTGACGCTGGGCACCGTGCACCCGTTCTCCAGCCACACCTACCAGCTCCGGATGTTCGCCGCCCGCGGCGGCCTCGACCTCGACGCCGAGACCCGGATGGTGGTGATCCCGCCGCCCTGGATCGCCGAGGCCCTGCGCGGCGGGCAGATCGACGGCTTCTGCGCCGGCAGCCCCTGGAACAGCGTCGCGGTGGCGCAGGGCTACGGCCGCATCGCCGCCTTCGGCTGCGACCTCGCCCCCGATGGCCCGGAAAAGGTGCTGGCCCTGCCGGGCTACGCGACGGCCGGCTGCGCCCCGCTTGTGCGGGCGGTGCGCCGGGCCGGGCACTGGTGCGCCGAGCCCGGGAACCGGCGCGAGCTCGCGCGCCTGCTCGCCCATCCGGACCATCTCGGCATCGATCCCGACCTCGTGGGCCGGGCGCTCGCCGGCACCGTCGTGGTCGATCCCGACGGGACCGAGCGGAGCGCGCCCCGCTTCGTGGTGTTCGGCGCCGCGGCGGAGCGGCCCCTGCCGGCCCAGGCCGATTGGTTCGTGGAGCGGATGAGGGAGGCCGGGCAGATCGCACCGACCCCCGCGCTGACCGCCCGGGCCCGGGCGATCTACCGGCCCGACCTCTACGAGGCCGCCCTCGCGGATTGAGGACCCGCTGCCGCCCGCACCGGCAACCTGCCTGCGGATTGTGCAGTGCGGAAATTGGCGCGTGGATGGGCGCCGTGCCGTCGGTGGGGGCGCCCCTCCGCCGGCGCGCACCGGCGAAACGCCGTGAGGCATTTTCGACAAATCGCTGTCGCCGGAGAACTTTGGAGCGGTTCTCGGATCTCGCCGCCGAGCGAGCCTGCGGGCGCGCCGATGGGCTTGGCACGCCCCGTGCAGGTGCAGGATGGCTCGCCAACGATGACGGGCCCTATCCGTCGGCAGAGCCGCTGACCCGAGTCCCCCACGCAACGCACGTCTCGCGTTCGATGGATGTGCTTGGTCGGCGGTTTTTTCTTTGACGGGTGTCCATGCTTTCGAGGGTGTCGGGTTTGATGACTGACGGTGTTCGCAACAATCGCCGTGACCTCCTGAAGGGCGCCGCCGCGACCCTCTCCCTGGCCGCGCTTGCCCGCACCGCCCTGCCGGGTGGCGCCTTCGCGCAAGGGGCCGGCCCCGAGGTCAAGGGCGCCAAGCTCGGCTTCATCGCGCTCACCGACGCCGGCCCGCTCTTCGTCGCCAAGGAGAAGGGCTTCTTCGCCAAGCACGGCATGCCCGACGTCGAGGTGCTGAAGCAGGCGTCCTGGGGCACCACCCGCGACAACCTCGTGCTCGGCTCCGAGGGCAACGGCATCGACGGCGCCCACATCCTCTCGCCGATGCCCTACCTGATCTCCGCCGGCCGCGTGACGCAGAACAACGTGCCGGTGCCGATGCAGATCCTGGCCCGGCTCAACACCAACGGCCAGTGCATCTCGGTGGCCAAGGAATACCTCGACCAGAAGGTCGGCCTCGATTCCAAGGTGTTCAAGGCGGCGATCGAGAAGAAGAAGGCCACCGGCAAGTCGGTGAAGGCCGCCATGACCTTCCCGGGCGGCACCCACGACCTTTGGATCCGCTACTGGATGGCGGCCGGCGGCATCGACCCCGACAAGGACATCGAGACCATCGTGGTTCCGCCCCCCCAGATGGTGGCGAACATGAAGGTCGGCACGATGGACTGCTTCTGCGTCGGCGAGCCGTGGAACGCGCAGCTCGTGCAGCAGGGCCTGGGCTACTCGGCCCTGACCACCGGCGAGCTCTGGAAGGACCACCCCGAGAAGGCCTTCGCCATGCGGGCCTCCTTCACGGAGAAGTACCCCAACGCCACCAAGGCGCTGCTGATGGCGGTGATCGAGGCCCAGATGTGGTGCGACAAGCCCGAGAACCGGGACGAGTTCGCCGCCATCGTCGCCAAGCGCCAGTGGATCAACATCCCGGTGGCGGATGTGGCCGGCCGCATGAAGGGCACCATCG
>NZ_JAQGKL010000161.1 GCF_028290105.1 Methylobacterium sp. | reverse complement strand
TTGCGCCGAGGCCGAGCCCATCAGGGCGAGGCCGACCGCCACCACTGCACCAAGCGTCTTCATGTCACGTGATCTCCTGATCGGGATTGAGAAACGGCTGGACCGTGCATTTGGTTCGGCAAAGCTTATCCGCGCCCGGCGCAGTTCGACCATCGCCCCATGTCTTGCTCCCGCAACAGGCCCTACGCTCCCGGCGCGAGGCACCCGGACCCTAACGCCCCTCGGCGCCCTTGCGCATCGCCGCTGCGGCCGCCGACAGGCCCCAGCGCACCAGATCCTCGGCGTCCAAGGCCGCGTTCGCCTCGGCGTAGCAGCGCAGTTCGGGCGCGTTTCCCGAGGGGCGGAAGTGAAGGGTTCGCCCGCCATCGAGTTCGATGCGCACCCCATCCTGCTCATCGACCGACCGGGGTGTCCCGACCGGGCGAAGGAAGGCGCGCCGGAAGGTGTCCTCGCCGAGGGCCCGCAGGAACGCGCCGCTGCGTTCGGGCGGGGTGTCGGGGAGCCGGTCGCTCGCGGTCTCGCCGACGTTGAGCGAGGCGACGAGGTCGGCGAGCGCCAAGCAGTCCCGTTGCGCGGCCGCGAGAGTCGCCAGGATCGGCAGCATCGCGTCGCGGGTCGGCAGGGCGGACAGGGTCTTTCCAGAGAGGACCACGTCCGATCCGAGCAGGAACCCGCCATTGGCCTCGAAGCCGACGGTGACCCGCGAACCCTCTTCTTTCGCCAGAGCCATGCCCGCGATGACGAAGGGCGAGCCGACCTTGGTGCGCAGGACGCGTTGAAAGCCGCCCGCATGCTCGATGGCGGACCCCGCCGTCACGGGCACGACGACGGTATCGACCCCGAGATAGCGAGCCGTGATCAACCCGAGGACGTCCCCGCGCACGATCCGCCCGGCGCCGTCCGCCACCAGCGGCCTGTCGGCGTCGCCGTCGGTAGTCACCAGGGCGTCGAAGTCCCCGGAGGCCATGACCTCGCGAATGTAGGCGATGTCCTCGGGACGATGGGCCTCGGTGTCGATCGGCACAAACGTGTCCGAGCGGCCGATCGCAACGACCTTTGCGCCGCATGACCGAAGGAGGTCGGCGAGCAGATCGCGGGCGACCGAACTCTGCTGGTAGACCGCGATCCGTTGACCGCCCAGGATGTCGGCCGCGAAGACGTCGCTGTAGCGGCGATGGTACCGCGCGAGGGCGTCGGGCTCCGGCGTGGCCGGCGCCGTCACCGCCATGGGACCAACATCTCTGACGTCGCCGAGGGCGGCCAGGATCGCGGCCTCGTCAGCCTTCGTGATCTCGCCGTCCGGCCGATAGAACTTGAGGCCGTTGCGGTCCTGGGGGATGTGGCTGCCGGTCACCATCACCGCGCAGGCGCCGCGCCGCAGGCCTTCGAGCGCGAGAGCCGGCGTGGGCAGGGCGCCGCAATCGATCGCCTCGAACCCGGCTGCCGTGGCCGCCGCCGCCACGGTCGCTGCGATCCCCGCGCTGCTGTCGCGCAGGTCGCGCCCGATCACCACGGTGCGGTTGGTGCCGGCGGTCGTCGCCACGGACCGGAAGAAGGCGCCCGCATAGGCGTAGCTCGGCCATCCGACGAGGTCGGTGACGAGACCACGCAGGCCGCTCGTCCCGAATTTCAGACTGCTCACGATGCCTCCATGATCCCAAGGCCTGCAGGGGCCGCGCGATGCCGGCATCGCCAGGCGCTCAACGCCGCCGGTCAGACGCGCCGACCCGGTGTGCCAGCTTGGCCGGACAGGATCAATGGAGTGGATTGCCGAGCCGGAAATCTCAACGGCTGCAGCGAGATAAATGGTCGGAGCGAGAGGATTCGAACCTCCGACCCCTAGTCCCCCAGACTAGTGCGCTAACCGGGCTGCGCTACGCTCCGACGTCCCTTGACGGGCTGAGGGGTCTTTAGCTTTCCGGTTTGGCGCGCGCAACCCCCAAACGTGAAGCCCGGATGCGGTATCCGCATCCGGGCTTTGGGGTGTTCAGGCGTGGGACGGTGTGGCAGGCGATCCGTGCGGGTCGTGCTTGTCCGGCGTGGTGTTGTGCGGGTCCTTGCCGCGCTTCTTGGCGAGCCAGATCAGGAATTTCCGGATCACCACGTAGAAGACCGGGGTCAGGAAGAGGCCGAACACCGTCGCGCCGATCATGCCGAAGCAGACGGCGGTGCCGAGGGCCTGGCGCATCTCGGCGCCGGGGCCGGTGGCGATGACGAGCGGCACCGTGCCGAGGATGAAGGCGAAGGCCGTCATCAGGATCGGGCGCAGGCGCAGGCGGCAGGCTTCCACGGCGGCGGCCACGGGGCCCTTGCGCTCGGTCTCTTCGAGCTGGTGCGCGAACTCCACGATCAGGATGGCGTTCTTGGCCGCCAGACCGATGAGCACGATGAGACCGATCTGGGTCAGGATGTTGTTGTCCTGACCCCGCAGCTGCACCCCGATCAGGGCCGCGAGCACGCCCGTCGGCACCACGAGCAGGATGGACAGCGGCAGCGCCCAGGACTCGTACTGCGCCGCGAGCACCAGGAAGACGAGGAGCACGCCCAGCGCGAAGACGTAGATGGCCGTGTTGCCCGCCGCCTTCTGCTGGAAGGCGATCTCGGTCCAGTCGTAGGCGTAGCCGTCGGGCAGCGCGTCCTTGGCGATGGCCTCCATGGCGTCGAGGGCCTGTCCCGTCGAGATGCCGGGTTGGGCCGTGCCCTGGACGGGCACGGAGTAATACAGGTTGAAGCGCTGGACGATCTGCGGGCCGGTGATCTCCCGGATGGTGGCCAGCGTTCCCATCGGCACGAGGGCGCCGGTGGAGGAGCGGATCTTCAGCTGCTCGATGTCCTGCTTGGAGACGCGGAACGGGGCGTCACCCTGCACACGGACCTGATAGATGCGCCCGAGCGTGTTGAAGTCGTTGACGTAGGCGCCGCCGAGCGCCGTCTGCACGGTGGAGAAGACGTTGGAGAGCGGCACGTTGAGCATGCGCGCCACCGTGCGGTCGATGTCGAGGTAGAGCTGCGGCGTGTCGTTGCCGAAGGTGGTGAAGACCCGCTGCACCTCCTTGCTCTGGTTGGCCTTGCCGAGCACCTCGCCGACCGCGCCGAGGAGCGGGCCGATGGACGAGCTCTGCCGGCTCTCGATCTGCATCTTGAAGCCGCCGCCCTGGCCGAGGCCGCGCACCGGCGGCGGCGGGATGACGATGACGCGGGCTTCCTGGATGTCGGCGGTGGCCTTGATCACGTCGCCGGTGATCACCGCCGCGCTGCGCCCGTGGACCGCCCGCTCCTTGGCGCCGGACAGGGTGATGAACATCACGCCCGAATTGGTCGTGTTGGTGAAGGTCGCGCCGTCGAAGCCCGCGATGATCACGGTGTTCGTCACGCCGTCGATCTTGCGGGCGGCGGCGGCCGCACGGTTCACGACCTCGGTGGTGCGGTCGAGCGAGGCGCCGGAGGGCAACTGCACGACGCCGATGAGGTAGCCCTGGTCCTGGTCCGGGATGAAGCCCGTGGGCGTGGTCTTCACGAGGTGCAGGGTCGCGGCGATCACGCACGCATACACGATCATCATGCCGATCAGGCCGATCGTGTAGGTGGTCAGGCCGTAGATGACGCGGCCATAGGCGTTGGAGAGCCAGTCGAAGCCCTTGTTGAAGCGATCCGCGAGCCAGGCGACGAAGCGGAAGAGGAAGAACTTCGGCTTGGCGTGTTCGTGGTGGGGCCGCAGCAGCAGCTTGCAGAGCGCCGGCGACAGCGTCAGCGAGTTGAACATCGAGATGATGGTCGAGGCCGCGATGGTGAGCGCGAACTGCTTGTAGAACTGGCCCGTGATGCCGGGGATGAAGGCAGTCGGGATGAACACCGCCGAGAGCACGAGGGCGATGGCGACGACGGCGCCGCCGACCTCGTCCATGGTTTTGTGCGCGGCGTCGCCGGGAGAGAGACCCTCGGCCATGTTGCGCTCGACGTTCTCCACCACCACGATGGCGTCGTCGACGACGATGCCGATGGCGAGCACGAGCCCGAACAGGGTCAGGTTGTTCAGCGAGAACCCGAAGGCCGCCATGGCGGCGAAGGTGCCCACCAGCGAGACGGGAATCGCGATCACCGGGATGAGCGCGGTGCGCCAGCTCTGCAGGAACACCAGCACCACGATGACCACGAGGCCGACGGCCTCGAACAGGGTCTTGTAGACCTCCTGAATCGACTCCTCGATGAACTCCGTCGGGTTGTAGGCGATGCGGTACTCGATATCCGGCGGGAAGTTCTTCTTCAGGCTGTCCATGACCTTGCGCACCGAGGCCGCCGCGTCGAGGGCGTTGGTGCCGGGCCGCTGGAAGGCGCCGATGCCGATGGCCGGGGTGTCGTTGAGGAACGAGTTCGTGGTGTAGTCCTTTTGGCCCATCTCGACGCGGGCGATGTCCTTCACCCGGACGAGGCGGCCGTCGGACGCCTTGACGATGACGTCGGCGAATTCCTCGGGGCTCTGGAAGCGCCCCTGCGACTGCACGATGAGCTGGAAGGCCTGGCCGGTGGCGGCGGGCGGCGAGTTCAGGGCGCCGGCGGCCACCTGCACGTTCTGCTCGGAGAGCGCCGTGATGATGTCGGAGGTGGTCAGCCCATAGGCGGCGAGCTTGTTCGGGTCGAGCCAGACGCGCTCGGCATACTCGTTGCCGCCGAAGATGGTGATGTCGCCGACGCCGTCGAGGCGCAGGAGTTCGTCGCGGACGTTGAGGTAGATGTAGTTGGCGAGGTAGTTCTGGTCGTAGGTCCTGTTCGGCGAGAGCAGGTGCACCACCAGCATCAGGTCCGGCGAGGCCTTGCGCACGGTGACGCCGAGGTTGCGCACGTCCGGCGGCAGACGCGGCTGGGCCACCGAAAGGCGGTTCTGGACGAGGACGTTGGCGATATCGAGGTTGGTGCCGACCTTGAAGGTCACCGTCAGCAGCATGTTGCCGTCGTTGGTGGACAACGACGTCATGTAGAGCATGTTGTCGACGCCGTTGACCTCCTGCTCGATGGGCGTCGCGATCGTCGCCGCCACCGTTTCGGCATTGGCGCCCGGAAAGCTCGCGCGCACCGTCACGGTCGGCGGCACGATCTCGGGGTACTGCGCCACCGGGAGCGACAGGTAGGCGACGTAGCCCAGGATCAGGAAGACGATCGACGTGACCGATGCGAAGATCGGCCGATCGACGAAGAAGTGGGCAAAACGCATCGCTTGAACCTCTCGCCGCCCGTGCCCCGCATGCGCGGGTGTCCGAGACGGCACCGTTTCTTCGTCCGCGGTCTGGTGGCCGCACCCCGCCCGCGATCGGCCGGGGCTACTCGTCTTCGGTCGGCGATCAGGTCTTGCTGGGAGGCAGGGTCGAGGTTTCGGCCGCGACCTTGGCGCCGGGGCGCACGCGGGTCACGCCGTTGACCACGACGTTCTCGTCGCCCTTCAACCCCTCGCGGATCACCCGGTAGCCATCGACCTTCGGGCCGAGCTTCACCTCGCGCAGGGCCACCGTGCCGTCGTCGGCGACGACGTAGACGACGCGCTTGTCCTGGTTGGCCGAGACGGCCTCGTCGGGCAGCAGGATGCCCTGGTAGGGCTTCGTGGCGGGGAGCGCGACGATGCCGAACAGGCCCGGCTTGATGAAGCCGTCCGGGTTCTCGACCGTGGCCCGCAGCAGCACCGTGCCGGTGGCGTTGTCGACCCGGTTGTCGACGAAGTCGAGGGTGCCCTTGCGTGTCGGCTTCGCCTCGCCGGTGAGCGCGATGAGGATCGGCACGCCCTTGCCCTTCTGGGTCTGGCCCATGCCGATGCCGAGGCTCCCCTGGTACTTCAGGAACGAGCGCTCATCGACGGTGAAGCCGAAATAGATCGGGTCGAGGGAGACGATCGTAGTGAGCTGGGTCTGGTCGGTGACGACGATGTTGCCCTCGGTGACCAGGCGCCGGCTGATGCGGCCGGAAATCGGTGCCTTCACCTCGGTGAAGTCGTAATTGAGCTGGGCCTGGCGCAGCTGCGCATCGGCGCTGTCGACATCGGCCTGCGCGGTCTGCGAGGCCTGCCGGCGCTGGTCGGTGACCTGCTCGGAGATGTTGCCCGACTTGCTCAGGGTCTGGGCGCGGTCGAGGTCGGTCTGCGAGAAGTTCAGGCGGGCGCGTGCCGAGACCAGGGCGGCCTGGGCCTGGTCGAGGGCCGCCTTGTAGGGGCGCCGGTCGATGACGAAGAGCAGGTCGCCCTTCTTCACCGTGGCGCCGTCCTGGAAGTTGACCTTCTCGAGGTAGCCCGTGACGCGGGCCCGGACGTCGACGATGTCCACCGGGTCGAAACGCCCCGTGTAGGTGTCGGTCTCGACGATCTCGCGGACGACGGGCTTGGCGGTGGTGACCTTGGGCGGCGGGCCGCCGGGGGCCTGCGCCACGGCCGGCCCGGCGAAGATCGCCGTCGCGAGGCCCAATGCAGGAAGACAATGAAGGATCGAGCGCATGCGCATATGGTTATTCCCTACACTGCGCCAGCTAGAGGTCCGCAACGCGGCGTGTCGTGCGCTGCCACACATGGTCTTCGGAACGAACTTCCGAGCGTCAGACTTCGACCGGCTCGCCCGAGGCCGCCCAATCCTTGAACCCGCCCGCGTAATGCTCTTCGATCGGCAAGCCGGCATTCTGCGCCGCCGCCAGCGCATGAACCGAACGCACGCCGGACATGCACGAAAACACGGGGCGCCGCCCATCCCGCGCAATCAGTTCGGCGATCGCTCCGGTGTCGAAGGTCGAGAGCGGATGGGGCACGGCGCCGGGGATATGACCCTGCGCGAATTCGTGCGGCTCCCGCACGTCGATCACCAGCATCGCGCGGTCGGCCAACCCGGCCTTGATCGCATCCCGGTCCAGGCCGACAACCTTCATCCGTTCAATCCCGCGTCTACGCTGACCCCGAAGGCGGCCGCTCACTGACGCCTGTTCTTATTCGTCAGGCATCAGGACCGCAAATCACCTCGGACAGGGCATCGTCCACCGTCGCGAAGTGATTCGTCCAGTTCGGCAGGGGCGCGCCGAGGATTCTCGTCAGGAGCGTGCGCCGCAGAGTCGACTCGGGTCGCGCAAGCGCCTCGACGGCCTCGCGCCAGCCCGGCCCGTCGAGGGGGTCGAGGAACTCGGCGAACCCAGCCCCGATCTCCCGGTGGACCGCGAGGTCCGATGCCACGACCGGCAGGCCGCAGGCGGCGGCCTCCACCACCGGCAGGCCATACCCTTCCGCGAAGGAGGGCATCAGCAGGGCCGTGCCCGAGCGCATCAACGCCGCGAGGCCGTGGCTCGACAGGCCGCTCACCTCGGTCACGTGTTCGGCCATGGCGGGGCAGCGCTCCAGCATGTCGATGATGTTCTCGGCCTCCCAGCCGCGCCGCCCCACCAGGACGAGGCGGGGCGTCTCGGCGCCGTGCCGCTCCGCGAGATCCCGCCAGAGATGCAGGAGGGAAAGGTGGTTCTTGCGCGGCTCGATGGTGCCGCAGACCACGAAGGTCGGCCGCGTCGGCGTCAAGGACGGGCCCTCCCCCGCGGGGCGGAAGACGGGTTCGACGCCGAGGAGCGCCACCGTCACGGGCCTTTTCGGAAGTCCGTTCGCCGCGCAGTGCCGAAGGAAACGGTCGCCGACATCGCGCGAATTGACGAGCACGTGGGCGGCATGGCGCGCGATGGTCTCCATGCGGATGCGGTGCCGCCGGGCTTCTCCGGGCCGCCCGTATTCGGGATAGTCGATGGGGATGAGGTCGTGGACGAAGAAGACGGGTCGGATGTCGCGCCGGTCGTAGAGCCAGTCGAAGCGCTCCGGCTTGTCGAGGCGCAGGTGCGAGCTGTGCAGGTAGACCGTCCCGTGCGGCAGGATTTCGGGACCATGCGCCCGCAGAACCGTCGCGACCGTCCGGGCCTGCATCCGCCGCCGGTCCGTTTCGCCGCTTCGGCGCTCCGATGGAGCAAGGGCGGGCTCGACGGGTTCGGTGCCGAGGCTGGCGGCGAGGCGCCGGTAGACCGGGTCCTGCAGGGCATCGAGATCCTCGACCCAGCCCGCCGCGACGGCCTCGACGATCCCGATCGCCTCGGCCCGGTCGAGAACCCGGGGTCCGAAGGCGGTGGAGACGAGGCCGAACCGCGCGCCCTCCTGGGCCAGGACGTGCCGGGCATAGGCGAGATCGACCCGGTCGATCCCGCTCGGACTCGCGTGCCGCAGCCGGGTGATGAGGCGGGTGAGGTCGAAGGCGAGACTGGGGATCGGCGATCTCGGGACGGGCATGATCCTCCGGGTGCGTTCAGGCGCGGGGCCGTATGGCCGCTGTCGCGCCTGGCGCTATATGCGCACACCGAAGCCCGAGGCTACCCGAGTCCGAGGCGAACCGCGGCCGTCGCCGCCAACGAGAGCACCGCCAGTGTCCCCCGGATACCTGCCCTTCGCCGGCGCCCTCGATCTGCCCGCCTATACCTGTGACAATTGCGGGTTCTGGCAGCGGCATTTCGAGGCCCCGGCCGCCTGCCCGATGTGCCTCGATGCGCGCCACGTGGTGCCGCAGAAGGGCTGGCAGTTCTGGAGCGAGCGCGAGGCGCAGGAGCGGTTCCCCTGCCACTGGGAGGAGCTGGAGCCCGGAATCTGGCGGTTCTGGAACGACCCCGTCTCGGGGATCGGCCCCAGCGCCTACCTGATCCAGACCCCGGCCGGGAACATGGGCTTCGAGGCCTGTCCGGTCTTCAGCGAGGCCGCCCTCCAGCACATCAAGGGCCTCGGGGGCATGCAGGTCCTGTCCGCCTCGCATCCTCATTCCTACGGGGCGCTGGTGCAGCTGCAGGACCGCTTCGATCCGGAACTCTGCCTGCCCGCGGCCGACTTCACCTGGAGCGCGGCGCTCCAGGTCTCCTGGCCGTACGACGATTTCCTCGAGCCGCTGCCGGGCCTGGAGCTTCACCGCACCGCCGGGCATTTCGACGGACACGCCGTCCTGTTCGACCGGGCACGGAAGATCGTGTTCTGCGGGGACGCCCTGAAGTTCGAGCTCGACCCGCAGGATTTCCGGCGTGCCCGCACCATCTCCGCGCACAAGGCCTTCGTGCGCGGCGTGCCGCTGACCACGAACGAGTTGCGGCGCTACCGCGACGTGTTCGCCCAGCTCGACTTCACCCAGACCTGGACGCCCTTCGAGCCGGCCGCCAATTGCGGCCGGGCCGAGGTGCTGGCCCTCATCGACGGCATGCTGTCGACCCGCTCGCACGCCGCCCCGGTGCCGCTCGATTCGCTGAGACGCTGAGGGCCTGGGGTCAGCCCCGCGTCGCGGCGGTCTGGCCGAACATCACCTTCTTGGCCTCCTCGCTCATGGTCTTGCCGAAATCCGGGTTGACCTCCGGCGCGCGGGCATAGGCCGCCTTCGTCGCCGGGCGCTCCGCGATCGCGTGGAACCAGCGCTTGAGATGGGGGAAGTCCTCCAGGGTCTGGCCTTGCTTCTCGTATGGCACGATCCACGGATAGGAGGCCATGTCGGCGATCGAATAGTCCGCGCCCGCGACGTAGGCCCGGTCGGCGAGGCGCCGGTCGAGGACGCCGTAGAGGCGGTTCGTCTCCTTGACGTACCGGTCGATGGCGTAGGGGACCTTCTCCGGCGCGTATTGGGTGAAGTGGTGGTTCTGGCCGAGCATCGGCCCGAGGCCGCCCATCTGCCAGAACAGCCATTGCAGCACCTCGGCGCGGCCGGCGATGTCGGGGGCGATGAAGCGGCCGGTCTTCTCGGCGAGATAGAGCAGGATCGCCCCCGACTCGAACAGCGAGACCGGTGCGCCCCCGCCGGCCGGGGCATGGTCGACGATGGCCGGCATGCGGTTGTTGGGCGCGAGCGCCAGGAAATCCGGCTTGAACTGCTCGCCCTTGCCGATGTTCACGGCTTTCAGCGTGTAGTCGAGCCCCGCCTCCTCGAGGAACATCGTCACCTTGTGACCGTTCGGCGTTGGCCAGTAGTAGAGATCGATCATCGCAGTCTCCGTCTGGCGCCCGCGCGGCCTGTCGGTTCGGATCGGTCCGCGACGCCGACGGCGGACGTGGCGCCCGCGCCCTCCCGGGTCAAGCTGGACCGAAGCGTCCAGCAAGGATCGATCGCTCGAATGCTGCGCAATCGCACAAGACTCGATTCAGGGGTGTCGTGCTTGGATTTGATGCCAGCAGGATGAGGTGATGGGATGATCAGCGCGATTGCGGCGAGCAGCAACGGCATCGCGGCCGCGACCCAACGGTTCGCATCCGCGGCCGAGGGCATTGCCGCCATGGGCACGAGCCTGCCGAGCGCGACGCAGGTCGATCTCTCGACCACCGCCGTGCAGATGATGCAGGAGAAGGTGAATATCGGGATGAACACCGCCATCCTGAAATCCACCCTCGATTCGGAGCGCCGGGTGCTCGACATCCTGGCCTAGCGACTTGGGATAGCAATCTGGCCTAGCAACATCGCCGGCAGGCCCGGCATCGAACGGGGAGAGCGCTGACCATGACCATGGCCGTCTCGCTGAACCAGGTCGGTGTCATCCGCGCCACCGAGATCCTGCATCAGGCCCGCAACGACGCCGCCCGACGCCACGAGACGGAGCCGAAGACCGTCTCGGTCGATATCGGCCGTGCCGAGGCTCCGGCGGGCATCGAGACCGCGACGATACCGGCCAGCCAACGCCGTGTCGTCGACCTGCGGATCTAGGGGTGAGCAGGGTTCGGCTTCGATTGCCGACCCGCACCATCCGAAGCGCGATCGTCCCCTGACACCCCGGAACCAGCGCGGGAAATCCAGGCTTTCATCGACCAAGGCGGGAAAACGTTAAGGCGGTTCCGGTCAACTGCTCGCATCGATGGGCGGGGAGAGGTGTCGTGGACGAAAATCGTCGGGGTGCCCGGCGGGCGGATGCCTTCCGGATCGGGGCGCTCCTTCCCGGAGAGGGCGCCGCCGAGATCGACTGCCTGGTCTGGGACCAATCTGAAACCGGCGCGCAGATCGAGGTGGAGGTCGCCGAGACGGTCCCTGACGAATTCACGCTCTCGATGACCGCCTATGCCAAGCCGCGGCGCTGCAAGGTCGCGTGGCGGCGCGGCCGCAAGCTCGGCGTCAATTTCGTCGCTTGAGCGCAGCCGAGCCGGCGCCCGGACGAACAATGCCGCCTTGCCGTCGCGGGGTGAAAACCCTATGACCCTCGAACGCGAAAGCGTGTCGGGGTGTAGCGCAGCCTGGTAGCGCATCTGGTTTGGGACCAGAGGGTCGTAGGTTCGAATCCTATCGCCCCGACCATTCTTACCCGCTGATGGCTCCCTGGAGTTGGACGACCCGATGTCGAGCGCCCGCATCTATCAGCCTGCGAAGGACCCGACCCAGTCCGGGACCGCCCGCACCAAGGCCTGGGTGCTCGCATTCGACCAGGCCGCTCCGCGCGAGACCGACCCGCTGATGGGTTGGACCGGCTCGTCCGACATGCTGCAGCAGGTGCATCTCGAATTCGAGACCCGGGACGAGGCCATCGCCTACGCGACCCGCGCGGGCCTGACCTACCGGGTCGAGGAGCCGCAGAAGCCGATCCTGCGCAAGGGCCTGTCCTACTCGGACAATTTCAAGTTCAACCGCACGGCGCCCTGGACCCACTGAGGCCGCCGGCCCGGCTCGTCAGAGCTGGATCAGGATCGTGACCGCCCCGAAGATCAGGACCGAGCCGACCGCGACGGCGAGAAGGATGAGGGCGGCGCGGGATTCGCGCAGGTCGTCGTTCGTCATGCGCGCAGGCTAACGCCGGATCGCCGCCGCGCCAATCCGCGGCGGGCCGGGATCGGCCGCCTCAAAAGAAGATCGGCCGCGCGCTGGCGTGGTGTTCGGCCAGGACCGCATCGGTGGCCGGATCGATCTCCTTCAGCACCGCGTCGTAGCCCCAGAGATCGGCGAGGTGCTGGAGCACGCGCTTGGCATCGTCCTTCTGCAGGACGATGCGGTTGAGCGCGCGGTGATGCACGATCAGGCGGCGGTCCCCCGTGAGGTCCACGTCCACCACCTCGATATCGGGATCGAGCCAGGCGACGTCGTACTGGCGGGCGAAGGAGCGGCGCATCTTGCGGTACCCACGCTCGTCGTGGATCGCCTCGACCCGCAGTTCCGCCTCGTCCGGATCGTCGACGACGTGGAACAGCCGCATCTCGCGCATCAGCTTGGGCGACAGGAACTGCGCGATGAAGCTCTCGTCGCGGTAATTCGCCCAGATGTCCCGCAGGGTCGCCATGGCGTCGCCGGTGCCGGCGATCTCGGGGAACCACTGCCGGTCCTCGTCGGTCGGCTGCTCCACGATGCGGGCGATGTCCTGCATCATGGCAAAACCGATGGCGTAGGGGTTGTGGCCGCTGTAGCCGCGCTCGTTGTAATTCGGCTGGCGCACGACGTTGGTGTGCGACTGCAGGAATTCGAGATAGGCCGCCTCGCCGATCAGGCCCTTCTCGGAGAGCGAATTCATGATCCGGTAGTGGCAATAGGTGGCGCAGCCCTCGTTCATCACCTTGGTCTGGCGCTGCGGGTAGAAGTACTGCGCCACGAGCCGCACGATGCGCAGGATCTCGCGCTGCCAGGGCCGCAGCCGGGGCGCCGCCTTCTCCAGGAAGTAGAGGATGTTTTCCTGGGGCAGTTCGAGGAGCGCCTTGCGCTGCTCGACGGCGGCATCGGGGCGCCCCGACGCGATCTTCTGCGGCAGGGTGCGCCAGAGGTCGTTGTAGATCTGCTCGCCGTGCTCGGCGCGCTCGCGCTCGCGGCGCTGCTCCGAGGCGAGGTCGGGCCGCTTCTTGCGCGGATAGCGGTGGACACCCTGGCTCATCAGCGCGTGGGCCGCGTCCAGCACCGCCTCCACGGCGGCGTGGCCGTGGCGCTCCTCGCAGCGCGTGATGAAGCCCTTGGCAAAATCGAGGTAATCGAGGATGCCCTCGGCGTCGGTCCACTGCTTGAACAGGTAGTTGTTCTTGAAGAAGTGGTTGTGGCCGAAGGCGGCGTGGGCGATCACCAGGGTCTGCATCGTCGCCGTGTTCTCCTCCATGATGTAGGAGATGCACGGATCAGAGTTGATGACGATTTCGTAGGCCAGCCCCATCATCCCGCGGCGGTAGCCGGATTCGTGCTGGGCGAAGTGCTTGCCGAAGGACCAGTGCTTGTAGAACAGCGGCATGCCGATCGACGCGTAGGCGTCGAGCATCTGCTCGGCCGTGATGATCTCGATCTGGTTGGGATACCAGGACAGCCCGAGTTCCGGCCCGGCAATGGCCTCGCAGGCGTCGTGGATGCGCCGGATCGTGTCGAAGTCCCAGTCGTTCCCGGTGAAGAGCGGCTGCTGGCCCCCGGAGAGCCGCTGGGGCGTGGGGCGGATGATGCTGCCGACCATGTCGATGGGCCTTCCTCGCCGGGTCCGTGTTTCGCGGGGTCCGTGTCTCGCGGTCGTGAGGCGCTAGGCTTCCGCCTCCGCCCGGGCGTCCTTGCGCCCGAACAATTCGCGGAACACCGGGTAGATGTCGCGCCGGTGGTTGACCTTGCGCATGGCGATGGGCGCGCCGGTCTTGGCCAGACCCTCGTAGGTCCGCCACAGGGTGGTGCGGTGCTCCACGAACCCGGCGCGCGGGCCGTTCTCGTCACCGACCTCCAGATAGGCGAAGTGCTGGCACGCCGGCAGGATATGGGCGCGCAGCAGCTCGGTGGAGGTCGGCCCGTCGCTCGACACGTTGTCGCCGTCCGAGGCCTGGGCCGCGTAGATGTTCCAGTCGTCGGGCGAGTAGCGCTCGGCGATGACGCGCTTCATCTCCACCAGCGCCGAGGAGACGAGGGTGCCGCCGGTCTCGCGGGATCCGAAGAAGGTGTCCTCGTCCACCTCCGTCGCCTTGTCGGTGTGGCGGATGAAGACGATCTCCACGTGGCGGTAGCGCCGCGTCAGGAAGATGTGCAGCAGGATGTAGAAGCGCTTGGCCAGGTCCTTCATGTGCTCGGTCATCGAGCCGGAGACGTCCATCAGGCAGAACATCACCGCCTGCGCCACCGGGCGCGGATAGGTCTCGAAGCGGCGATAGCGCAGGTCGAGGGGATCGACGTACGGGATGCGCTTGGTGCGCTCGCGCAGGCCCGAGAGGGCCAGCAGCAGGTTCGGCAACTCCGGGTCGCTCGATGGCGTCTCGGCAATGCGGGCTTCCAGCGCCGCGATCTCGTCGGGTTTCGGCCGCTTCAGGGCGATCCGGCGGGACATGGAATTGCGCAGGGTCCGGGTCAGCGCGAGGTTGGCCGGCGAGCCCGAGGTCGTGTAGCCGGCTCGGCGCAGCCCGTCCGTCTCCACCACCGAGAGTCGGCGCTTGGCGAGATCCGGAAGTTCCAGGTCTTCGAGGAAGAGTTCGAGGAACTCGTCGCGGGTCAGCACGAAACGGAAGGCGTCCTCGCTGTTCTCCGAGCCCTCGCCGCCCTCCCCCGAGCCCCTGCCGCCGCCTCCGGAGGGCGGGCGCTCGATGCGGTCGCCCTCCACGTAGGTCTTGTTACCGGGCAGGATGTGATCGTGCAGGCCCGTGCCGGGCTGGCGCGCGAAGCGGGGCTCACGGACCCCGTCTGCTGGCACCGAGACCCGGCCATCCTTGCCGAGATCCTTGATGTCCTTCTCCCGCGCGGATTCCCGCACGGCGCGCTGGGCCACATCCTTCACGCGGCGCAGGAAGCGCTGGCGGTTGGCGAGGCTCTTGCCCCCGGGATTCAGACGACGGTCGACGATGTGCATCCGGTGTGTGTGCCTTCGCCCTCAAGACCAATGTGGGATCGACTGGCCGGGGCGGCCCTGCGGCCGCCCCCTCACCCTTCGGACAGGGCCAATCGGCCCTACCCCGCCTGCTTCACCCGCATGTACCACTCGACCAGGCGGCGGACCTGCCGATCGGTGTAGCCGCGCGCCACCATCCGGTCGACGAACTCGCCGTGCTTCTTCTCGGTCTCGCCGTCCTTCTTCGAACCGAAGGAAATGACGGGCAGCAACTCTTCGACCTGGCTGAACATGCGCCGTTCGATGACCTCGCGCAGCTTCTCGTAGGAGGTCCACGAGGGGTTGCGGCCGCCGTGCTGCGCCCGCGAGCGCAGGGCGAACTTGACGACTTCGTTGCGGAAATCCTTCGGATTGGCGATGCCGGCCGGCTTCTCGATCTTGGTCAGCTCCTGGTTCAGCAACTCGCGGTTGAGAAGCTGGCCGGTCTCCGAATCCTTGAAGTCCTGGTCCTCGATCCACGCGTCGGCATAGTCGATGTAGCGGTCGAACAGGTTCTGGCCGTAATCGTGGTAGGATTCGAGATAGGCCTTCTGGATCTCGTGACCGATGAACTCCGCGTAGCGCGGGGCCAGTTCCGTCTTGATGAACTCCAGGTAGCGCTTCTCGGTTTCCGGCGGCAGTTGTTCGCGCCGCAAGGCCTGTTCCAGCACGTACATGAGGTGGACGGGGTCAGCCGAGACTTCCGTGGTGTCGTGGTTGAAGGTCGCCGCCATCACCTTGAAGGCGAAGCGGGTGGAGATCCCGTCCATGCCCTCGTCGACGCCGGCCGCGTCCTTGTATTCCTGCATCGAGCGGGCGCGGGGATCGACCTCACGCAGGGACTCGCCGTCGTAGACGCGCATCTTCGAGAAGGCGTTCGAGTTGGCGTGCTCGCGCAGCCGCGAGAGCACCGAGAAGCGGGCCAGCATCTCGAGGGTGCCCGGCGCGCATGCGGCGTCGGACAGTTCCGAGCCGGAGACCAGCTTCTCGTAGATGCGCTGTTCCTCCGTCACCCGGAGGCAATAGGGCACCTTGATCACGTAGATGCGGTCGATGAAGGCTTCGTTGTTCTTGTTGGTCTTGAAGGTCTGCCACTCGGACTCGTTCGAGTGGGCCAGGATCACGCCCGTGAACGGAATCGCGCCGATATTCTCGGTGCCGACATAGTTGCCCTCCTGCGTCGCGGTGAGCAGGGGGTGCAGCATCTTGATCGGCGCCTTGAACATCTCGACGAATTCGAGAACGCCCTGGTTCGCCCGGTTGAGGCCGCCGGAGTAGGAATACGCATCCGGGTCCGCCTGGGACAGGGTCTCGAGGCGGCGGATATCGACCTTGCCGACGAGGCTGGAGATGTCCTGGTTGTTCTCGTCGCCGGGCTCGGTCTTGGCGATGCCGATCTGGCGCAGGCGCGAGGGCCGGACCTTGATCACCTTGAACTTCGAGATGTCGCCGTTGAACTCGTCGAGGCGCTTGAGGGCCCAGGGGCTCATCAGGCCGGTGAGGCGGCGCCGCGGGATGCCGTAGCGCTCCTGAATCTCCGCCCCCATCGTCTCGGGGTCGAACAGCCCGAGCGGGCTCTCGAACACGGGAGAGACTTCGTTGCCGGCCTTCAGCACGTAGATCGGATGGGTCTCCATCAGCGCCTTGAGGCGCTCGGCGAGGGAGGACTTGCCGCCGCCGACGGGGCCGAGCAGGTAGAGGATCTGCTTGCGTTCCTCCAACCCCTGCGCCGCGTGGCGGAAGAACGAGACGATGCGCTCGATCGTCTCCTCCATGCCGTAGAATTCGGCGAAGGCGGGGTAGATCCGGATGGTCCGGTTCATGAATACGCGCCCGAGGCGCGCATCCTTCGCCGTGTCCACGAATTCCGGCTTGCCGATCGCCTCGAGGATGCGCTCGGCCGCGGTGGCGTACATCAACGGTTCGTCGCGGCAGGCCTCGAGAAATTCGGAGAGGCTCATCTCCGTATCGCGGCGTGCCTCGTACCCACGAGTGAAGCTCTGGAACAGGTCGTTCGTCGACGGCATAGGCTTTCCGATCCCCTCACGACAGCGACAGCTTCATCCTGTCTCGCCTTGGATGCAACTGACAGGCCCAGTTTTGTCGCAGCGCAGTGACGACGAAATTTCGGCGTGTGATGCGTGCCACAGTGCAACATCCCGGCCTGCCCATCGGGTTCGGTCGCCGGGGCCGGCGGCGGATGTGCCGCGGCCCCGGAGGACGCTCAGAGGTCGGTGGCGTCCTTCTTCGGGGCGGTGTCGGTCTTGGCCGCGCCGACCGTGATCTTGATGTTCTGGGTCTGGACGTTGCCGTCGGAATCCTTGACGTCGACCGTCACTTCGTCGCTGCCCGTGAAGCCGTCCTTGCTCTGGTAGAACACCGCCTGCACGGCCGCCTCCTTGCCGGGGCAGCGGTACTTGGCCGGGGTCTTGATCTTGCCGACCTTGGTGATCAGCGAGCCGTTCTTGGGCGCGCCGCTCACCCGGATCTCGGGCATCGGGCCGGACGAGCAATCCTTCTTGAGGTTCGGCACGATGGCGAGGCGCACGCTCTTGCCGGAGGTCGCGGTCTCGCTGCGCGTCACCGTGGTCTGGGCCAGGGCCGGTGTCGCGAGCAGGATTCCGGCGGCGAGGAGGGTTGCGGAACGGGCGAGCAGCATGCGGGACGAACTCCGGTGATCGCAGGCGGTCCGCGCGGGGCGCGGCGGACTTGGCCCGCGTCCAAGGGATGTGGGGATGGCGAGCACGGCCGTCGAGTGGGCGCTCGCCCGCGACCCGCGCCCGATGCCCTTAAGCGTCGGCCTCGGGCGGCAGGCTCAGGCGCTCGACGGCGGTGCGGCAGGCGCGCAGGTCGGCCAGCGCGTCCTCGAGTGCCGCTCGATCCTCGGGCGGGATGCCGTCGCCGTGCGGCAGGTCGCCGACGGGGGTTCCGTCCACCTCCTGCAGCGAGGGAGCGGCGGCCTCGGCCTCCCCGCGCCCGACCGATTGCACGAAGCGCAGGCCGCGCTCGCGCAGGACCCCCTGGGCGCCCTTGATGGTGTAGCCCTGCCCGTGCAGCAGGCGCTTGATGCCCTTCAGCAGGTCGACGTCGTCGGGCCGATAATAGCGCCGGCCGCCGGCCCGCTTGACCGGGCGGATCTGGCTGAAGCGCGTCTCCCAGAAGCGCAGGACGTGCTGCGGCACGTCGAGGTCGTCGGCGGCTTCCTTGATGGTGCGAAAGGCGCCTGCGCTCTTCTCGGGCATCTCGCGCACGGTCGCCTCCCCCTCGCGCTGGGCGGGCTTGGGCTCGTCGATCCGCGCGGCGAGGGACATGACGGACCTACTCGTCGTCGTGCTCGGCGGCGCCGTTCAGGCCGTTGATCCGGGCCTTCAGGACGTTCGAGGGCTTGAACACCATGACCTGTCGCGGCTCGATCGCCACCTCGACGCCGGTCTTCGGGTTGCGCCCGACCCGGCGGCCCTTGCTGCGCACCACGAAGGAACCGAAGGAGGACAGCTTCACCGTCTCGCCGCCGGCGAGGCAGGTGCAGATCTCGGAGAGCACGGTCTCGACGAGGGCGGAGGACTCGGTCCGCGAGAGGCCGACCTGCTGGTAGACGGCCTCGCTCAAATCGGCGCGTGTGACCGTCTTTCCCGACATGCGAAGTTCCCCGAGGCGATTCGTGTTTTCTTGGTATCTCTATGATCGCGCACGCTAATCGGCGTTCCGGCCGGGGTCAACAGCGTGTTTGCCTTAAGCGAGCCGCGAGCCCCTGCTACCAACGGATCAGGGCTGCACCCCAGGTGAATCCGCCGCCGATGGCCTCGATCATCACAAGGTCGCCCTGTTGGATGCGCCCGTCCTTACGGGCGACGTCGAGGGCGAGCGGGATCGAGGCGGCCGAGGTGTTGCCGTGCCGGTCCACGGTGAGCACGACCTTGTCGCGGGCGATGCCGAGCTTGTCGGCCGATGCCTCGATGATCCGGCGGTTGGCCTGGTGCGGCACGAACCAGTCGAGGTCGTCGGCGGTGGTGCCCGACGCCCGGAAGGCGTCGTCGATCACGTCGGTGACGGAGCCGACGGCGAAGCGGAACACCTCCTTGCCGGTCATGCGCAGATGGCCGGTGGTGGCGGTGGAGCCCGGCCCGCCATCGACGTAGAGCTTGTCCCGGTGGCGCCCGTCTGAGCGCAGGCTCGCGGTGAGCACGCCGCGATCGGCGGACGTGCCCTCCCCTTCCCGCGCCTCCAGCACGATGGCGCCGGCCCCGTCGCCGAACAGCACGCAGGTGGTGCGGTCCTCCCAATCGAGGATTCGCGAGAAAGTCTCGGCGCCGATGACGAGGGCGCGCTTGGCGCTTCCCGTGCTGAGGAACTTGTCGGCGGTGGTCACGGCGTAGACGAAGCCGGCGCAGACCGCCTGGACGTCGAAGGCGAAGCCGCCGCGCATGCCCAGAGCCGCCTGGATCTCGGTGGCGGTGGACGGAAAGGTGTGGTCGGGCGTCGAGGTCGCGCAGATGACGATGTCGATGTCGTCCGCCGTGAGGCCGGCATCGTCGAGGGCGGCCTGCGCCGCGCGGGCCCCGAGCACGGAGGTGGTCTCGCCGGCATCCGCCAGGTAGCGCTGCCGGATGCCCGTGCGCTGCACGATCCATTCGTCGGAGGTGTCGACGGTGCGGCTCAGTTCCTCGTTGGTGACGCATCGGGCCGGCAGGGCGGAGCCGCCGCCGACCACGACCGAGCGCAGGACCGTCATAGCGAGAGGACCGTCATCGCGGCGTCCTTCCAGTTCGCGGATGCGCTCACGACGAGGCCCCCGCCGGCGTCAGGTCGAGCATGTCGCGGATGGTGCGCATCAGGTCGTGCCGGGCCATGTCGTGGGCCAGGTCGACGGCGGCGGCGAAGCCGTGCGCGTCCTCCGAGCCGTGGCTCTTGATGACGATCCCCTCGAGGCCGAGGAACACGCCGCCGTTGGCCCGGCTCGGGTTCATCTTCTCCCGCAGGGCCTTGAAGGCGTGGCGGGCGAAGAAGTAGCCGATCTTGGCCGACAGGGTCCGGCTCATGGCGGCGCGCAGGTAGCTGCCGATCTGCTTGGCGGTGCCCTCGGCGGTCTTCAGGGCGATGTTGCCGGTGAAGCCCTCCGTGACGACGACGTCCACCGTGCCCTTGCCGAGGTCGTTGCCCTCGACGAAGCCATGATAGGCGAGGTTCGGCAGGTCGGCCTCGCGCAGGGTGCGGGCGGCTTCCTTCACCGCCTCGTTGCCCTTCATCTCCTCGGTGCCGACGTTGAGGAGGCCCACCGTCGGGCGGTCGAGGTCGAACACGATCCGGGCCATGGCCGCGCCCATCACCGCCATCTCGACGAGGTGCTCGGCATCGGTGCCGATGGTGGCGCCGACATCCAGCACCACGCTCTCGCCCCGCACGGTGGGCCAGAGGCAGGCGATGGCGGGGCGCTCGATGCCCGCGAGGGTCTTCAGGCAGATCTTCGACATCGCCATCAGGGCGCCGGTGTTGCCGGCGGAGACGGCGGCATCTGCCTCTCCGTCCTTGACCGCCTGGATGGCGCGCCACATCGAGGATTTGCCGCGCCCCGCGCGCACCGCCTGGCTCGGCTTGTCGTCCATGGCGATCGCCACCGTGGTGTGGCGGATCTCCACTGCGCCCTTCAGGCGCGGCTCGGCGGCCACCAGGGGCGTCAGGATGGCCTCGTCCCCGAACATCAGGAACGTCATCTCGGGATGGCGCTCGCGGGCGATGGCGGCGCCCGGCACCACGGTCGTGGGGCCGTGGTCGCCGCCCATGGCGTCGAGCGAGATGCACACTCTCTGGGACATGTCGGGTGGCCGATGGCCTCTGGTCGCGGATGGGAGGTGCCCCTGCGCGGAAGGGCGGACCTGCTTGGATAAGGCGAAAGTCGAGCGGGGCCGCGCGGGAACCGCCGGCCCCATGCCGGGCGCGGCGGAAAATAACCATTGGCGACCGTCGGGCAAACGAATTCTGCGCCCGTGGCCGAACGGCGTCTCCCCGGCCGACGCGTCAGGGCTCAGTCGTTGTCCGGCTTCAGGGCGCGCAGGGCGGCGAGCGGCGGCTCGTCCATGTCCTCAACATGAGGCTCGAAGCTGGTGCCGGGCTTGCGCGGATAGGGATCGAGCCCGAGGGCCAGGAACTCGGCCGTGATGGTGCCGAAATCGATCTTGCCGCCGACGATGGCGTCCGGAACGTCAGCATCCTCGGCATCGGTCCCCGCGAGCTGGTCGGTATCCGTGAACAGGACGTCCACGGGTTCCTCGACCGGACCCTCGAAGGGATCGAGGCTCACCGAGCAGATCTGGGTCAGCAGGGCCTTCACGGTCCCGCGCACCCGGAAGGCGGAAGGCGGGCCGCTGGTCTCGAAGTCGCCGACGAGCTCGCGGATCCCGGGAATCTTGAAATCCTCGGCCAGGGCCGCGCATTCCTCCGGGGTCGCCGTCACGATGAGGCGTCCGTCACTGCGCCTCAGGCGGTCGACGCTGGTGGGTCGCGAAAGCGGGCCGGGCGTCTGGTGGCGTGCCGCCGGTTCGTGCCGGGTCATGGTGTCGTCCGCGTTGAGAGGGCGCCTGGCTCTGCCCGGGAAGTGGCGAAGGGGTCGGGCGATGGGAAGGGCGGGCCGGTCTCGATCAGCCCGTCGAGGCTGGTTTCCGACAGGGCTGCGGCGGCGGCCTGGACGTAGCACGTGAGGCTGTCGGCGGCGTCGGGCGCCTCGAGGCCCAGGACGTTGCGCGCGAGTGCCGCCCGCAGGGCCGCCACGTCGCCCGCGTCGAGCGCGGCGTCGTAGCCTTCCGCCCGGCCGTAGAAGGCCGCGCCGAGCTTCTTCATGCGCTTGGGGACGCCGAAATCCCCGATGCCGGATTCCCGCAGCGACGAATCGAGCTGGAGGAACACCGAATTCACGAGATCCTGCGCCACGTCCGCGGCCGGCTCCGGCAGATCCTTGAGGCGTCGCAGCACCAGGATGACGTGCAGGATCAGGCACTCGAAGCGCCCCTCCAGGGAGTCGGGCACGCCGAGTTCCGTGTAGAGGCCGGGTTGGCGCGACGCCGTGTTGATGCGGTGGTGCAGCGCCTCGATCGCCCGCTCGCGCGGCCTCGACCGGCCGAGTGTGCGCAGGCGATCGACGAGTCCGGCGATCATGCGCTCACTCCCCGTCGAGCAACCGCGGGACGGACGATATCGGCCGGGGGGTGTGGCCGCGCTTGCCTTGTCAAAACCATAACCCCGCGTTACGGCAGCCAACGGTCAAGGTGCAACCTCCTTCGCGTATCTTCGGTGTGTCGGGGGCGAGATCGAAGCCGCACACGCGTTCAGTTCCTCACGGTAAGCTAAGGGTGGCCGATGTCGCGCCGTTTCGTCTCGTCGCTCGCTCGCCTCGCCGTCCTCGGTATGATCGGGGCCGGTGTCTCCGCCTGCATCGGCGAGGACATCCGCCACGGCTACCAGATCGATCAAGCCGCCCTGGCCACGGTCAAGCCCGGCATGAGCGCCGAGCAGGTCCTGCAGATCCTGGGCACGCCCTCCACCGTTTCCACCGTCGGCAACAAGTCCTGGTACTACATCAGCCAGAACACCCGCCGCACCGTCCTGTTCCTCGGTGAGCAGGTCGAGGACCAGAAGGTCACGGCCGTCTACTTCACGGGCGCCTTCAAGGTCGAGCGCGTGGCCCTATACGGCCTGCAGGACGGAAAGGTGTTCGACTTCATCGAGCGCACCACGCCGACCAGCGGCGCCGACCGCGCCTTCATCAGCCAGCTCTTCCGCGGCCTGACCAAGTACGAGCCCTTCGGCAGCGGCGCGGGCGCCAGCGTGGTCCCGGGCGCCAATCGCGGCCTCTAGGACTTTTCGGCGGAGCAGGCGCCTGCTCCGCAGGCTTCGTCCGACCTCCGCCGTGTCGGGTGTCCCCGGCTCTGGGCACCCGCTCCACACGATCCAGACCCGTCGCGTGATCGGCCTCCACGGCCGACCCTCCGACGCGTAGGGGCCTCTCACCGATGCCGTTTCGCGAAGCATTCCTGATCGAGGGCGGCGAGACCGGCGCGATCCTGCGCGAGCACGACTGGTCCGCTTCCCCGTTGGGCGCGCCCGCCACCTGGCCCCCGGCCCTGAAGACCCTGGTCGGTGTCATGCTCGGCTCGAAGCAGCCGATGCTGATCGTCTGGGGGCCGGACTACATCACCCTCTACAACGACGGCTACGCCGCCATGTGCGGCGCCCGCCACCCCGCCACCCCGCCGCCCTCGGCGGGTCCTTCCGCGACCTCTGGCACGACATCTGGGATGCGGTCGAACCGATCCTCGTACGGGCCTATGCGGGCGAGGCGACGCATCGGGACGGCATCGCCTTCATCATGCATCGCAACGGCTACCCGGAGGAGACGTTCTTCTCGTTCGGCTACACGCCGGTACGCGACGAGGCCGGCCGGGTCGCCGGCATGTTCTGCGTCTGCACCGAGACGACGGGGCGGCTTCAGGCCGAGCGGGAGGCCAGCGCCGGGCGTCGGCGCCTGGAACAGCTCTTCGCCCAGGCCCCGAGCTTCATGGCGGTCCTGCGCGGACCCGACCACCGCTTCGAACTCGCCAACCCGGCCTATCTGCGCCTTGTCGGCGACCGGCCGGTGATCGGCCGGACCGTGGCGGACGCCCTGCCCGACGCCGTCGCGCAGGGCTATCTCGATCTCCTCGACACCGTCTACCGCAGCGGCGAGGCCTTCACCGCCACGGCCTCGCCGATCACCCTGCAGGCGCAGGCCGACGGTCCCGCGAGCGAACGCTACCTCGACTTCGTCTATCAGCCGATCTTCAACGACGACGGCGCCGTCACCGGGATCTTCGTCGAGGGCGTCGACGTCACGGATCGCGCGCTGGGAGAAATCGCCCTGCGCCGCAGCGAGGCGGAGCTGCGCTACCTCAACGCCGATCTCGAGCGCCAAGTCATCCTGCGGACGCACGAGCGCGGCCTGACCTGGCAGGTCAGCCCCGACCTCCTCGGCGTGTTTCACCCGGACGGCTATTTCGAGCGGGTGAACCCCGCCTGGGAGATCGTGCTCGGCCGCACCGAATCCGAGATCGCCGGCCGGCCGCTGCGCGACCTGATCCATCCGGACGATTGGCCACGTACCCGCGCGGCGATCGACGCGCTGGCCGAGAACGACCCGGTGTTCCGGTTCGAGAACCGCTACCGCACCCGCGACGGGCTCTATCGCTGGATTTCCTGGACGGCGGTGCCCGAGGGCGGGCGGGCCTATTGCAGCGGCCGCGACATCACCGAGGACAAGGCCCGGGAAGCTGCCCTGGACCAGGCCCAGGACGCCCTGCGCCAGGCGCAGAAGATGGAGGCGGTGGGCCAGCTGACCGGCGGGGTCGCTCACGACTTTAACAATCTCCTCACCGTCATCAAGTCCTCCACCGACCTGCTCAAGCGGCCGGGCCTGCCGGAAGAGCGCCGCCGGCGCTACGTCGATGCGATCGCCGATACGGTGGCGCGCGCCGCCAAGCTCACCGGGCAGCTCCTCGCCTTCGCGCGGCGTCAGGCGCTCAAGCCCGAGATCTTCAATGTCGGGACGAGTGTCGCGGCGATCAGCGAGATGGTCGGCACCCTCACGGGCGTGCGGATCGCCATCGTGGTCGAGGTGCCGGACGAGCCGTGCTACGTGCACGCCGATCCGAGCCAGTTCGACACCGCCCTGGTGAACATGGCGGTCAATGCCCGCGACGCCATGGAGGGCCAGGGCCGGCTGATCATCCGGGTCCGGGCCAGCGAGGGGATCGCGCCGCTCGGCATCGCCGCCGGGGCCTTCGTGGCGGTGTCTCTCACCGATAGCGGCGCCGGTATCGCCGCCGGAGACCTGCACCGGATCTTCGAGCCCTTCTACACCACCAAGGGTGTCGGCCAGGGTACGGGCCTCGGCCTCAGCCAGGTCTTCGGCTTTGCCAAGCAGTCGGGCGGCGAGGTCTTCGCCGAAAGCGTGCCGGGCGAAGGCGCCACCTTCACGCTCTACCTGCCGCGCGTCGCGGGCGGGCCAGCGGCCGAGGCGGTTCCGGAAGACGCCGAGCCACTGACGGACGGGCACGGCACCTGCGTGCTGGTGGTGGAAGACAATCCCGACGTCGGGGGCTTCGCGACCCAGACCCTGGCGGAACTCGGCTACCACACGGTCTGGGCCACCAACGCGGCGGACGCTCTCCGCCAGATCGAGAGGATCCCCTACCGCTTCGAGGTGGTGTTCTCCGACGTGGTGATGCCGGGCATGAACGGGATCGAGCTCGCCAAGGAGATCGCCAGGCGGCGGCCCGATCTGCCGGTGGTGCTCGCCAGCGGCTACAGCCATGTCCTGGCCGCGGAAGGCAGTCACGGCTTCGAGCTGTTGCACAAGCCGTATTCGGTGGAGCAGCTCTCGCGCGTCCTCAGGAAAGCCGTCGCCCAGAGCCGCGAGCGTCGCCGACGCCTCTCCTAGCGCGTGTGTCCTAGCGCGTGGACTGTGCGTTCGGCTCGCCACGGTCGAGGCGCGCGATCAGGCCGGCGAAGAGGTCGATCCCCTCGTCCTCCGGTGGGGCCGCGAAGGTCGCCTGCAGGCCGCCGGCGAGGCTGGCGACCAGCGGATGGCAGCGGGTGCCGATGCGCCGCGCGCGGCGTCCCTGGTCGTTCCCGGTGGAGGAGGCGACGAGGCCGACGGGTCGTGGCTCTTGCGTCGTGTCCATGCCCAGAGGCTCCCGCGCGGTGCGACGTTTTATCAAAGGTTAACGTGGCGCAAATCTCGTGCGTCAGGCAACCCCGACGCCGCCATCGCCTCCGATTTTAGGGGCCTGCTGTGGCGGCCTCACCACGGTGCCTGCCGCATCGAGGATCGCGGCGGGACTGAGGAACAGGTGCGCGGGCTCACGCGAAGCCAGTGCCTCGGCGCGGGTATAGCCCCAGGCCACCGCACCGAACGCGCAGCCGACGTCGCACGCCGCCAGGTGGTCGCGGATCTCGTCGCCGACATACAGGGTCTCCCGGGGAGCGGCGCCCGCATCGCGGATCATCGCCCGCAGGCGCCGGGCCTTTCCGAACAGCGATGCCCCGCAGGCATAGTGGCCGAAGCGCGCCGCGTCGGACGGCCCCAGGGCTTGCCGGACATTGGCTTCGAGGTTCGAGCTCGCGATCCCGAGGCGCACGCCCTCAGTCTCCAGGGTAGCCAGCACGGCGCGCATGCCGGGAAAGACAGGAATCGCGCCGATGTCGCGGCGGGCGAGCCGATGCATGTGCCGGGTGATGAAGGGCAGCTTCCAGGCCGGGATGCCGAGGTGGCGGACGATGCCGCGCGCGTCCATGGCGCGCAGGCTCTCGCTCTCGTGCGCGGCGATGCGGCGAAATCGGTAGCGGTCGGCGACATCGTTGATGACGGAGGCGAACCACGGATAGCTGTCGGCCAGGGTCCCGTCGAAATCGAACACGACGAGCCGGTAGGGATGCGCCATCAGGAGCGGAGATTGCCCACCGGCACGACGAGCCGCATCACGAGGCCTCCCGGCGCCCAATCCTGCTCGAGGGTGCCGTCGAGCTGGCCCGCCACGCTGCGCTGGGCCAGCACGGTGCCGAAGCCCTGCCGGGTCGGTGGCCCGGCGACCGTCGGCCCGCCGCTCTCCGCCCAGGTCAGGGTGTAGGATTCGCCGTCCCGCCGACCGGTGAGGAGCACTGTCCCGGTCTCGGTCGAGAGCCCGCCATACTTCATCGCGTTGGTGGCCTGCTCGTGCATGATGAGCGCCAGCGCCGTGGCGGTGCGCTCGCCCAACGCGACGTCGTCGCCCGCGAGGGTGATCCGCTCGCGTCCGTTCTGCGTGTAGGGCGCCATGATCAGGCGCATCAAGCCGAACAGCGTCTGGCCCTTCACGGCCGGTGCACTGGCCGGCGAGTGCGGCCGGACGTATTCGTGGGCCTGCGCCAGGGCGCCGAGGCGCTCGCGGAAGGCGGCGACGAACGGCCGGGCCGCCGGGTCGGTTCGCGCGGTCAGCCCGGCGATACCGCCCACCACCGCGAAGATGTTCTTGATCCGGTGCGAGAGCTCCTTGATCAGCAGGTCGCGCGCCTCCTCGCCACGCTTGCGCTCGCGCAGGTCTCGGGTGACGGTGGCGTAGCCGACGAACGCGCCCGCGTCGTCGCGCACGCGGAAGATGTTGTAGAGGACCGCGATCCCCTCCCCCGTGCCGACATGGCGAAACGCGAGTTCGCCCTCCCACCAGCCCTGCCGCTCCACCGCCGGCAGCACCGTGCCGGTGACGAGGGCCTGGCTCTCGGGCATGACGTAGTCGGTGATACGGGTTCCGGTGACGGCCGCGATGTCGGGCAGCCCGACGAGGCGGCGACCGGCCGCGTTGATGTGCTGCATGATGCCCTGCCGGTCGGCCATGCCGATGAAGTCCTGGGACTGCTCGACGATGGCCGCGAGCTTGCGCGCCTCGGCCTCCGCCTGCTTCAGGTCCTCGATGTCCGTGCAGGTGCCGAACCAGCGCTCGATCCGCCCCTCGGTGTCGTGCAGCGGCATCGCCCGCCCCAGGGTCCAGCGGTAGGCGCCCGAATGGTGGCGCAGGCGGTAGGCCACCTCGTAGGGCTCGCCGGTGGCGAGGCTGTGGCGCCAGCGCGACCAGGCACGCTCCTGGTCATCGGGGTGGAACATGCCGTTCCAGGCATCGCCATCCGTCGAACCCTGCGGCACGCCGGTGAATTCGTACCAGCGGTCGTTGTAGAAATCGTGGTGGCCGTCCGGCAGGGTCGTCCAGACCATCTGGGGCATCGCCCCGGTCATCACCCGGAAGCGGCGCTCGCTCGCCGCGAGTTCCGCCTCGCGCGCCTCGACCTCGCTTCGCGTCCGCGTCAGTTCGATCAGGGTGGAGGCCTGCCGCGCCAGGGCTTCCAGGGTCTCGACCTGGGCCGGCGTGAGACCATCCGGCCGCACGACATGATCGAGGACGCACAGGGTGCCGAGGGGCAGGCCCGAGGGCGCACGGATGATGGCCCCCGCGTAGAAGCGCAGGCGGTGCTCGCCGGTCACGAGGGGATTGCCGGCGGTGCGCGGGTCCCGCGTCAGGTCCGGGATCACCAGGAGCGCATCGGCCTCGACCGCATGGGCGCAGATCGACATCTGGCGATCGGTTTCGGACAGGTCGAACCCGACCCGGGCCTTGAACCATTGCCTCTGCGCCTCGACCAGGCTCACCAGCGCGACCGGGGCGGCGCAGACCAGGGCGGCGATGCGGATCAGGTCGTCGTAATGGGTCTCGGGCCCGCTTCGATCGAGGTCGAGATTGCCGAGTTCCGCCAGCCGCTCGGCCTCGGTCCATCCGGTCGTCGAGACTGAGCAGGAAACGGTCGAAGGCAAGCGCGGCAATCCTCGTCGGTCGCCACACATAAGGCTTTCCCGGTGTGGTCGATAGGATCAGGACGCGCAATCGTGAACAATACGTGGGCGCTCTGTTACAGGCGAAAAGTCTGGTGTGTACGCCTGAGGTGAGGGAAGGCGGCTATTGTCTAAAAAGATACAATAGCCGCCTTGCAGAAAGGTCCTGCTCGCGGACCTCCGGTTTAAGTTCCGCTCAGGCGGCCTTGGCCGCGTCGCGGGCCGGGTAGTCGATGTAACCCTCGGGTCCCTGGCTGTACCAGGTCTTCGGCTCATCCTTGTTCAGCGGCGCATGCTCGATCAGGCGGGCCGGCAGATCGGGGTTGGCGATGAACGGACGGCCGAAGGCGATGGCGTCCGCCTGGTTCTCGTCGAGGGCCTTCTGGGCGCTGGCGCCGTCGTAATCGGAGTTCAGGATCAGCGGACCGTCGAAGGCCGCCTTGATCGTCGGCGCGACCGGCGGATGGTTGGAGGTTCCGAAGGTGCCGTTCGGCCCGGGCTCGCGCAGTTCGAGGAAGGCGATGCCGATCTTCGAGAGCGCCGCGGCGGCGGCACCGAACAGGGCGTCCGGGTTGGAATCGTCGACGCCCTGGATCGCGCCGTTGGGCGACAGGCGCACTCCGGTGCGCTCCTTGCCGATGGCGTCGGCCACGGTCTGCGTCACCTCGGTGAGCAGGCGGATGCGGTTCTCCACCGACCCGCCATAGGCGTCGGTGCGGTGGTTCGAGCCGTCGCGCAGGAACTGGTCGATGAGGTAGCCGTTCGCGGCGTGGATCTGCACCCCGTCGAAGCCCGCCTTGATGGCGTTGCGCGCGGCCCGCTCGTAATCGGCACGCAGGCGCGGCATCTCCTCGACGGGGAGCGCGCGGGCCTCCTCGTAGGGCTTCTTGCCCGCGTAGGTGTGGGCGCCGTCCGGCGCCGTGGTGGCCGAGGCGGAGACCGGCTTCTGGCCTCCGAGGAAGTCTGGATGGACGATGCGGCCCATGTGCCAGAGCTGGCAGACGATGCGCCCGCCCGCCTCGTGCACGGCCTGCACGATCGGCTTCCAGGCCTCGACCTGCTCATCGGACCAGATGCCCGGCGCGAAGGGCCAGCCCAGGCCCTCCTGCGAGATGCCGGTGGCCTCGGTGAGGATGATCCCGGCGCTGGCGCGCTGGCGGTAATACTCGACCATGATCGGCGTCGGTACGTGCTCCCGCGTGGCGCGGCCACGGGTCAGGGGGGCCATGAAGACGCGGTTCTTGGCGTCGATCGCGCCGATGCGGATCGGGTCGGAAAGGGAGGGCATGCAGGAGGCTCGCGTTGTTTCAAGGACAAACGGACGGCAATCGGCCTTCGGCGGACGCCGTCAAGTACGTCATTTGGGTTCTGCGGGGCGCGGGGCCAGACGCGTGGATCGCGGGCCCCCGATGCCTGTGCGGGCGCGCACGCGGCGCGTTGGCCGTGGGGAACCGAGGCGGCGCTCCCGTCGAGCCCGACACGAACGCTCCGGTCATCACGTTCGCGAGGGGCGGGAACTCGGAAGGCGACTCAACCGTCGTCAACGCGACTTCGCTCAACGCCGAGTTCGAGCGTCTGCCGACCGAACGGAATGTTGCCCCGATCCATAAGGTGGGCTCATGACGCTATGTCGGTTGGAGCCCCTAATCGTCCACGACCCGGGCGTTACCTTGGAGCCTATCCAAGGTGGCCCGCCAACCCGCCGCGTTCCCCTCCGGCGGCGCGCCCGGCACCGGTCATCCCCCGAACCAGGTCTGGAGACCGAGATGTCGCCTATGGGAGAGAGTGACTTGAGCCGACGGGACCTGATGGCGGGGACGGCGGCCTGCGCCGCCTTGACGGCGGTGCCGGGCGGGGCGCAGGCGCAGGGG
>NZ_JAQGKL010000155.1 GCF_028290105.1 Methylobacterium sp. | reverse complement strand
GCCTCTTTTGCCGAGCAGTACGGCTTGCCGTTCGCCGCGCTGCGCATCGTGTGCGATCCCGCGACGCGCGCCATCCCGGGTTTTGCCGCCAAGGCTCTGAAGCCGAACGGCGAGCCGGACGTCTGGGCGGTACTTTCGGCGGTCCTGCGGGATCCATCGCAGATCCGGCCGCTGATCCACCTCGCGCGCGATTCGGGAAAAGCGTTCGCGAGCCTGAAGCGCTGCCGGACGCATCTCGGCGCTGGGCTGGCTGTGCCTTAGCGGCGGGCGCCTCCAACCTGAACTTTTCGCTGCGCCTGTCAGCGTCCGCCCGGACCGCCGCCCCCGCCGAATCCGCCCGGTCCTCCGCCTCCACCGAACCCGCCGGGGCCGCGCCCCAGGCCGCCGGGACGCTCGAAACCACCGGGCCGCTCGGGGCCCCCTGGCCCGCCGAATCCGCTTCCGCGACCGCCGAAGCCGCTCGGTCCCACGCCCCCAGGCGTGCGCGTGTCGATGTCGAGATGCGGCGACCCGCCGGGCAAGCCTCGGGGTCGTGACGCATCCGGACGCGGACCCTCGAGGCGCGGCGCCGCCCCGCGCCGATCGATGTCCGGCGTGGCCGGGTGTTCGGTCCCCCGCACGTCGATGCGCAGGCGTTCCACGGTGAGACGCCCGTCCTGCGCCGTGACGACGGCGCGGACGCTGCCGCGCTTCGGCACGGTTCCCTCGGGCGTCCCCACGACGTCGAACCCGGAGCCGAGGTTCAGCCCCCGGCCGTTTCGCCCGACGTAAGCCTCGATGGAGACCCGGCGCAGGCCGGGAACGAACAGGGCCCGTGCCTCTTCGATGCGCGTGACGGCGAGACCCGTTCCGGTCCTCTCCCCCGTCACCGTGACGCGCCGTCCGAAATGCTTCGTCTCGACGCCGGTCAGGCGAAGGTTTTCGATCGTGGCGGCCCCGTCGGCTCCCCGGCGCAAGCGCCCTGCGACCTGCATCGCGCCGGCGCCCCGCGCCTCGATCAGGCTCGCGACGATCACACCGTCAGGCCGGCGCAGGCCGCTGACGGCGACGCGCTCACCCACCGTCCAGCGCGCAGCGGAACCGGCCGGCACTGCCACCCGCTGCCCGAGCACCGTCAGGGTTCCCTTCGCCATCGCCTCCACCGGGCCGACGACCTCGCTTGTGACGTCGATGCGCCGTGTCGAGAGCCCGCCCGCCCCCTCGCGCGCCACGACCCGGACGACATGCCCGATCCTCAGGTCGGAGACCGTGGCCGGAACGCCGTCGATGCGAACCGCGACGTCCTTCGGGTAGGCGATGCGCAGATCGTTGACGACGATCGAACCGAAGCGCCGGATCGTTCCGATCACACCGGTGCCGCCGATACCCCGGTCCCCGCCTTCGTCGGGGGCCTCTTCGGGCGGTTGGGTCGGGCGGGCGCCCGTGCCGCCGATCCCCTGGTCGCGGATCGGTGGCTGGGGCTCGGCCCACGCCGCCGGCGCCAAGGCTGTCGCCGCCAAGGGCGCCAGCGCGAGCAGGCGCAGGGCATCACGCCGGGTGGGCACGCGCATGGACGTCCCCGTCACGCGTCGGCCGCCGTCGGCGGCACGGCCTCGGCATAGACGTAGAGGCCGAAGTTCCAGCGATGGTTTCCACCGGAATCGGTCTCGCAGGCGGCATGGGCCTCGCGGTTGGCCTGCTGAAGCGCCTCCATGGCGATCTCGCGGGCCCGCGCCTCCAGGCGCTCGGCGAGGTCCTTCGAGAGGCCGTCGTAGTGGACGGCGCGCTCCAGGAAGCGCGGCGCCGGGGCGGTGATGTTGGCGACACTCGCGGCGATGTGGTCGTGCAGGTTCCGGCCGAAGTAATAGAGGTGCGATTCCCCTCCGCCCTTCGGCACGTAGGCGGCCTCGGCCAGGACGATGCGGCCCTCCCCGTCCGCGATCACCAGCCCACGGTCGAGCCATTCGTCGAGCACGGCGCGGGGTCGCAGGTCACGGGTCACGGCGGTGACGAGGCTCTCGAAGGACGGTGTGCTTCCTTCACCGGCCCGGACGAGCGGCAGCGGTTGCCCGGCGGCATCGGTGAATTTCGGATCGGCCAGCCAGCGCGCGATGATCCGGCTCGTGCGCGAGACCGCCGAGGGTACGGCGCTCACCGGCGCGCCCGCTCCGCGGAGGCGGCTGACCTCCTTGCGGTGGATGCCTGTCAGGAGACTGACGCGGCTGTCCGTCTGCTCCTTGCCTGGCAGGGCGAAGTCGTACTCGGCGACGTTGACGTAGAGTTCGCGCAGGAGCGTGGTCAGCGCCGGGAAGGTGATGCCACGCGCCACGAACAGACGCACCAGTGGGCGCAGCAGGCGCGCCACCGGAGCATGCAGGCTCGCCCCCTCGGAGGGTGCATCGGACGGATCGATCATGCCGCTACCTTAGGCGTTCGCCCGTGGGCGACAATCCCACGCGGTGCGAACCCGCACGCGATGTCCCCGATTTTCGATTGACGTGGGAAATTTACACACATAGAAAGTCGTGTGGTCATTTTTCCCACGGAGCCATTCGATGATCCCGTTGCGGCCCGATCGTTCAGCGTCCT
>NZ_JAQGKL010000142.1 GCF_028290105.1 Methylobacterium sp. | reverse complement strand
GCTGCCAGAGCACGACGAGGTGGCCGCCCATGGCGACGAAGCCGCCGAGCATGCAGCCGATTGCGATGACGAGGCCGATCAGAACGCCCAAGGCTCAAAGCCTCCGATGGGGATGTGGAATCCGATGCCGTCGACCTACGCAGGATGGCTTGCGCGGGGCTGGATGGATGACGCGCGTGAAAACGCACCGTCGGCCGGGCCGCGCGTTAGGGAGGGACCCGACACCGCAGCGAGACACGCCATGAGCAGCAGCGCGACCCCCGACAACGACCACGAGCCCGCCACCGTCAACGTGTCCGAGCCCTGGACGCGCGCCTACTGGGCGCGCCGCTTCGAAGTGCCGATCGAGGAGGTCCAGGCAGCGGTCGATGCGGTCGGCCATGAGCCCGCGCGCGTGGCGGCCCAACTCGGCAAGCCCTGGCCGTTCGAGGGCAGTGGCATCGTCTGAGCATGCCGACGGATGTCAGCGGCGTCCGGTGGAGCCGAAGCCTCCGCTGCCGCGCCGTCCGGCCTCTTCGGCGAGTTCGGAATCGCCGAACGCCTCGCGCACCGACAGGGCGGGCCGCGTCACCCGGGTGAAGACGAGCTGGGCGATGCGGTCGCCGGGCTCGATCCGGATGGCGGCCGAGGCGCCGGGATTGCGGTTCCAGGCAGAGATCATCAGCGGCCCCTCGTAATCGGCGTCGATCACCCCCGTGCCGTTGCCGAGCACGAGGCCCTCGCGATGGCCGAGCCCAGAGCGGGGAAAGACGAGGCCGCACCAGTGGGGATCACGGATCGCCACCGCAAAGCCCGCCGGGATCAAGGCTGGCGGGCCCTGGGGCGCCAGCACCAGCGGTGCATTGAGGCAGGCATGCAGGTCGAGGCCGGCGGCCTGCGCCGAGCCCCAGCGGGGGAACCCCCAGTCCCTGAGGCGAGGATCGAGCAGGCGCAGGTCGATCGCGAGCTCGGCGCTCATGCGGCCCGCGCCGCGATGGCCTCTGCCAGGGCGACGGTGCGGGCGGCTTCGCCCAGGTGCAGGCGCTCGACCATCCGACCGTCGAGGGCGATGACGCCGCGAGCCCGGTTCTCGGGCTCGGCGAAGGCGGCCTGAACGCGCCGGGCCCATGTGATCTCGTCCGCGCTCGGGCCGAAGGTCGCGTTGGCGGGGCCGATCTGGTCGGGATGGATCAGCATCTTGCCGTCGAAGCCACAATCGCGCCCCTGTGCGCACTCGGCCGCGAATCCATCGGAATCGCGAAAGTCGTTGTAGATGCCGTCGATGACGTTGATCTCGTAGGCGCGGGCCGCAGCGATCACGCTCATCAGCCAGGGCATCAGCGCCGGACGGCCCGGCACCCCGAGGCGCAGGCGACTGGCCTTGGCCAGATCGTTCGGTCCGACCATGAGGCAGGCGAGGCGGGTGTCCACGTCCCGGGCCGAACTGGCGATCTCGGCCAGATGCAGGATCGCCATCGGGCTCTCGATCATAGCCCAGGTTCGGGTCCGGTCCGGCGCACCGAGACGGCGCAGGCGCGAGCCCACCGCCACCAGGGCGTCGGCCCCGGTCACCTTCGGCACCACGATCGCGTCGGGACCGGCCGGCGCGATGGCCGCGAGATCGGCCTCGCCGTAGGGCGTGTCGAGGGCGTTGATGCGCACCAGCACTTCGCGCCGGCCGAAGCCCCGCTCCGCCACCGCCCGGGCGACGGCCTCGCGCGTGGCGGCCCGCGTCTCGGGCGCGACGCCGTCCTCGAGGTCGATCATGATGACGTCGGCGGGCAGCGTCCGGGCCTTCTCCAGCAACCGGGGATTCGAGCCCGGCATGGCGAGCACGCTGCGGCGGGGGCGGATCTCGGTCATGGTCAGGCTCCTGGGCGCATCCCGCGACGGCGTCTTGCAGATCAGGCCGCGCAGGACCGGACCCTGCGGCAGCTCTGGCACGGGCGATGCTCCGGCCCACGACGATTCGCCCTCGATCCGGCGATAGCGTCCCGGGCATCGCGATTCAAGGCGGCGGTTCCACCGGGGTCCGGCTCGGTCGCGCTCGGGCTGTTCACCGGCAAAATGCGGGATTGCACCGCGCCTGGGCACTGCCGCGGCGTGTGTCATCGAACTGTCGCGCATTCGTCATACCGCCTTGGCCCAACCGGACGTATGGCGCGGTGCACAACGGACGACGTGCTCTACCCCGTCGTTCGGAGCACGCTCCCTCAGGAGACCAGCACATGAAATTCACGACCCTCGCCGTCCTCGCGAGCCTCGGCCTCGCCACCCTCGCGCCTGCCCATGCAGCCGACATCACGGGTGCCGGCGCGACCTTCCCCTTTCCGGTCTACTCGAAATGGGCGGAAGCCTACCGCAAGGACAGCGGCATGGGCCTGAACTACCAGTCGATCGGCTCGGGCGGCGGCATCAAGCAGATCCAGGCCAAGACCGTCGATTTCGGCGCCACCGACGCGCCCCTCAAGGGGCCTGCCCTGGAGAAGGACGGCCTCGTTCAATTCCCGACCGTAATGGGCGGCGTCGTCACCGTGGTGAACATCGCGGGCGTCGAGCCGGGCAAGCTCAAGCTCACCGGTGAGATCATCGCCGAAATCTACGCCGGCAAGATCGCCAAGTGGTCGGATGCCAAGATCGCCAAGCTGAACGAGGGCGTGAAGCTCCCCGACGCCAACATCACCCCGGTCTACCGCTCGGACGCGTCGGGCACGACCAACATCTTCACCACCTACCTGACGCAGGCGTCCGAGGCCTGGAAGAAGGAGTTCGGCGCGGCCACCACGGTGAGCTGGCCGGTGGGCCAGGGCGGCAAGGGCAACGAGGGCGTGACCGCCACCGTCAAGCAGGTCCCCAACGCCATCGGCTACGTCGAGTCCGCCTACGCCAAGCAGAACAAGCTCAGCCACACCCTGATCCAGAACAAGGCCGGCAAGTTCCCGCAGCCCGACGACAAGGCCTTCCAGGCCGCCGCCGCCAGCGCCGACTGGAAGTCCGCCCCCGGCTTCGGCATCTCGCTGACCGATCAGGCCGGTGAGGGCGCCTGGCCGATCACCGCCGCCACCTTCATCCTCGTCTACAAGGAGCCGGCCGACCCGGCCAAGACCGCCGATGTGCTGAAGTTCTTCGACTGGGCCTACAAGAACGGCGACAAGCTCGCCACCGACCTCGACTACGTGCCGCTGCCCGACGCCGTCGTCGGCCAGATCCACGACGCGTGGAAGGAGATCAAGGGCAAGGACGGCAAGCCCGTCTTCAACATGTAAGCCCGTCTTCGACATGTGAGCCTCAACCCTCGCGGGCTTTCGAGCCGGCGAGATCGGGGACGAGCCACCGCGTCCCCGCGTGATCGAGACAGACGAGGCCCGGCGCCAAGCCGCCGGGCCTCCCTTGGAAACGATCCGGTGATCCCCCCTCGCGCCGATGATCGGCGCGCGGTAGGACGCCGCACGGTGAAGAGAAGACTTTCGGATGGCCGCCTTGACTGACCAGATCGCCCTGACGCGCGACCGCGCCTCCGCCCGGAAGAAGCCTGGCGGTCTCGGCGACAGCCTGTTCCGCGCGGCCTCCTACGGCTCGGCGCTGCTGGTGCTGTTCGTGCTCGCAGGCATCCTGGCCTCCATCGCCTATGGCGCTTGGCCGGCCTTCAACGAATTCGGCTTCGGCTTCGTCACCTCGAGCGTCTGGAACATCGGGCAGGAACAGTACGGGGCCTTCGTGGCCATCGTCGGCACCCTGGCCTCCGCCTTCCTCGCCCTGCTGATCGGCGTGCCGCTCTCGCTCGGCATCGCAGTCTACCTGACGCAGCTCTGCCCCGGCTGGGCGCGCAAGCCCGTCGCGATGACGATCGAACTCCTCGCCTCGGTGCCGAGCATCATCTACGGCATGTGGGGCCTGTTCGTATTCGCCCCGCTGTTCGCCCGCTTCGTGCAGGTGCCCGTCTCGAACGTGGTCGAGGGCATGCCCATCGTCGGCACCCTTTTCTATGCCCGCGTTCCCTCGGGCGTCGGCATCCTCACCGCCGGCTTCATCCTGGCCATCATGATCGTGCCCTTCGTGGCCTCGATCACCCGCGACATGCTGGACCAGATCCCCACGGTCCTGCGCGAGAGCGCCTACGGCATCGGCTGCACAACCTGGGAGGTGGTGCGCCACGTGCTCGTGCCCCAGGCCTCGGTCTCGATCATCGGCGCGATCATGCTGGGTCTCGGCCGGGCGCTCGGCGAGACCATGGCGGTGACCTTCGTCATCGGCAACGCCAACCGCCTCTCCGGCTCGGTCTTCGATCCGGGCTCCACCATCGCGTCCCGCATCGCCAACGAGTTCAACGAGGCCGACGGCCTGCAGCTGAACTCCTTGATGGCGCTGGGCTGCATCCTGTTCGTCATCACCTTCGTCGTCCTGATCATCGCCCGACTCCTCACCCGCCGGGCGAAGGTCGCCTGAGGCCCTTCACCGAGACGTCAGGAACCGCACATGGACGCCACCAATCCCCTCGCGACCGCCGCCGCTCCGGCCCGGATCAGCCGCGTCCGCCCCGGCCGGCGTATCGCCGACAAGACCCTGATCCTGGCGAGCACGCTCGCCACGCTCATCGGCATCGTGGTTCTGGGCTCGATCCTGTTCATGCTGGTGGTCGAGGGCATCAAGGGCTTCTCGCCGATGCTCTTCACCGAACCGACCCCGGGCCCCGGCTCCGAAGGCGGTGGCATCGCCAACGCGATCCTCGGCAGCCTCGTGCTGACCACCCTCGGCATCCTCGTGGCCACCCCCGTCGGCGTGATGGCGGGCACCTACCTTGCCGAGTACGGCCGCAACTCGAAGCTCGCCGACGTCATCCGGTTCCTCAACGACATCCTGCTCTCGGCGCCGTCCATCCTCATCGGCCTGTTCGTCTACACGCTGATGGTGCGGCCGATGGGGACCTATTCCGGCTGGGCCGGTGCGGTGGCGCTCGCCATCATCGCCACTCCGGTGATCGTGCGGACCACCGAGGACATGCTCCGCCTCGTGCCCTCGACGCTGCGCGAGGCCGGCGCGGCGCTCGGCGCGCCCCCATCCATCGTCATCAAGAGCATCACCTGGCGCGGCGCCAGCGCGGGCATCGTCACCGGCATCATCCTGGCGCTCGCCCGCATCGCCGGCGAGACCGCGCCGCTGCTGTTCACGGCACTCAACAACAACAGCTGGTTCCGCGCCGACCTCATGGGCGGCATCCCGAACCTCCCGGTGATGATCTACCAGTTCGCGCTCTCGCCCTACCCGAACTGGCAGCAGCTCGCCTGGGCCGGCGCCCTCCTCATCACCGTCACGATCCTCGCCCTCTCGGTCGTGGCCCGGTTCGTCATCAAGACCGAGCGGTCGCGCTGACCGTCAGCGCGCCTTCTCTCCCGCCCTTCGATCGATAGGACGCCGAATCGATGAACGCCGCCCCCGGGATCACCTCCGCGCAGCTCACCGGACGCCACAAGGCCGACGAGACCTCGCCGATCCGTATCGCCGTCAAGGACCTAAACTTCTATTACGGCAGCTTCCACGGCCTGAAGTCGGTCAACCTCAATTTCCACGACCGCCAGGTCACGGCGCTCATCGGCCCATCGGGCTGCGGGAAGTCGACCCTGCTGCGCACCTTCAACCGGATCTACAGCCTCTATCCGGACCAGCGCGCCGAAGGCGAGATCCTCCTCGACGGCGAGAACGTCCTCGATCCCAAGATCGACCTCAACGAGCTGCGTTCGCGCATCGGCATGGTGTTCCAGAAGCCGACGCCGTTCCCGATGTCGATCTACGACAACGTCGCCTTCGGCCTGCGCCTCTACGAGAAGCTGCCCAAGGCCGACCTCGACGTGCGCGTCGAGGAAAGCCTGCGCAAGGCGGCGCTGTGGGACGAGGTGAAGGACAAGCTCAAGCAGTCCGGAATGGGTCTCTCCGGCGGCCAGCAGCAGCGTCTGTGCATCGCCCGCACCGTGGCCCAGCGCCCGGAAGTGATCCTGTTCGACGAGCCGACCTCGGCCCTCGACCCGATCTCCACCGGCCGCATCGAGGAACTGATCGAGCAGTTGCGCTCGGAATTCACGATCGTCATCGTGACCCACAACATGCAGCAGGCCGCGCGCATCTCTCAGTTCACCGCCTTCATGTATCTCGGTGAACTCGTGGAGTTCGGGCCCACCACGCGCATCTTCATGAATCCGGAGAAGCGCCAGACCCAGGATTACATCACCGGCCGCTTCGGCTGATCCTCTGCGGACCGGATGTCGGTCCACAGCGGATCGGGGAGCCGGCCCGCACCTGATTCCACCACCATGGCGGGCTCCCGACAGGCGGGCCCGATCGAGGAGTGCGACATGCCCGACCACATCGTCAGATCCTACGACACGGACCTCGAAGACCTGCGCCGCTCGATCTCCGAGATGGGCGGCATCGCCGAGAAGATGATGACCGAAGCCGGCGAGGCCCTGGTGCGCCGCGACGCGCCGCTCGCCCAGGCGGTGATTGCCGCGGATGCCCGCCTCGACACCCTCCAGCGCGAGATCGAGGAGCGGGCGATCCTGCTCATCGCCCGGCGCCAGCCGCTCGCCATCGACCTGCGCGAAACGGTAACGGCGATCCGCGTCTCGAACGACCTCGAGCGCATCGGGGATCTGGCCAAGAACGTCGCCAAGCGCGTGGTCGCGATCTCCGACCAGATCCAGCCGCAGAAGATCGTCATCGGCGTCCAGCACATGAGCGACCTCGTGCAGGAGCAGCTCAAGGACGTGCTCGACGCCTATGCCAGCCGGGACATCGCGGCGGCGCTGGACGTCTGGGAGCGGGACGACGCCATCGACGCGCTCTACAACTCGCTCTTCCGCGAGCTTCTGACCTACATGATGGAAGACCCGCGCAACATCTCGTTCTGCACGCACCTGTTGTTCGTCGCCAAGAATATCGAGCGTATCGGCGACCACACCACCAATATCGCCGAGACGATCCACTACCTCGTTACGGGCGAGAACCTTCTCGCCGAGCGGGAGCGCCCCAAGAACGACGCCTCGAACTACGCCACGGTGGAGATGCCCGGCGCGGCCTGACCCCCTGACCGCCTGAGCGAAAGCATTCGATGAGTACGCGTATCCTGATCGTCGAGGACGAGGAGGCCCTGACCCTCCTCCTCCGCTACAACCTCGAAGCCAAGGGTTTCATCGTCGATTCGGCCGCGCGGGGCGACGAGGCGGACCTGCGCCTGCAGGAGCAGGTCCCCGACCTCGTCCTGCTCGACTGGATGCTGCCGGCCCTCTCGGGCATCGAGCTGTGCCGGCGCATCCGAGCGCGGCGCGAGACAGAGCGCCTGCCGGTGATCATGCTCACCGCCCGGGGCGAGGAGGGCGACCGCATCCGGGGCCTCGGCACGGGGGCGGACGACTACATCGTCAAGCCGTTCTCGGTGCCGGAGCTTCTGGCCCGGGTACGTGCCCTGCTGCGGCGGGCCAAGCCCGCGCATGTGGCCAACCTCCTGGTGGCCGGCGATATCGAGCTCGATCGGGTCAGCCACCGCATTCGCCGCGAGGGTCGCGAGATTCACCTCGGGCCGACGGAGTTCAAGCTCCTCGAATTCCTGATGCAGAGCCCCGGCCGGGTCTTTTCCCGCGAGCAGCTCCTCGACGGGGTCTGGGGCCACGACGTCTACATCGTCGAGCGTACCGTGGACGTGCATGTCGGGCGCCTGCGCAAGGCCCTCAACCGCCCGCGCCAGAGCGACCCGATCCGCACCGTGCGCGGTTCGGGCTACTCCTTCGACGAGATGTTCGAAGGCGAGTAAGGGCGCCCCTCACACGATGCTGCGCACCACGCCCCCATCGACCCGCAGCGCGGCGCCGCTGGTGGCGCTCGCGGCCGGGCTGCAGATGTAGGCCACCATGCTGGCCACCTCCTCGACGGTGGCGAGGCGCCCGATCAGCGAGGTCGGGCGATGTTCCGCCACGAAGGCGCGCCCGGCCGCATCGAGGTCGACCTCGCCGGCCGTGCCGCCGTCGGCTCCTGCAGCCATGCTCTTCATGAAGTCGGCGACCCCCTCCGAGAGGGTCGGTCCGGGCAGCACGCTGTTCACGGTGACGCCGCTGCCTGCCACGGTCTCGGCGAGGCCCCGGCTGATGGCGAGCTGTGCCGTCTTCGTCATGCCGTAATGGACCATCTCGACGGGAATGTTCACGCCCGATTCGCTAGAGATGAAGACCACGCGGCCCCAACCGCGCTTCACCATGCCGGGCGTGTAGGCGCGCGAGAGCCGCACGCCGCTCATCACGTTGGTGTCGAAGAAGCGGTGCCAATCCTCGTCCGGGATCTCGAAGAAGGGTTTGGGCTCGAAGATGCCGGTGTTGTTGACGAGGATGTCGATGTCCGGAAGCCCCGAGACCACGCGGGCCGCACCGTCCGGATTGGCGACGTCACCGGGCGCTGCGATGAAGCCGGCTTGCCCGGTCTCGCGTTTCAGGCGCTCGATGGCATCGCGCACCCGCTCCGGGGTACGCCCGTTGATCGCCACGGTCGCGCCGAGTTCGGCCAGGGCCTTGGCGATGGCGTAGCCGATACCGCTCGTGGAACCGGTGACGAGGGCGCGCCGGCCCGACAGGTCGAGTTGCATGAAGGCGTCCTTTGAAAAGCGCAGTCGTACCCTTGAAGGCCTAGTTCTCGCATCAACGCCCGGAGCACGCGTTGGTGCGATGTCACGGGCGTCTGCATCGGTCCCTCAGCCCTCGGGCTGGCGCCGCAGCACGCTCGCCAGCGCACCGAAGGCGGCAAGCCCCACCGCGCACCACAGGGTGGCGGAGACAGGGCCAGCCGGCGCGGCCCCCTGGTGCAGGCCGAAGATGACCGCCACCAGGGCGGCGCCGAAGGATTGCCCGGTGAGGCGGGCGGTGGATTGCATGCCGCTCGCCCCGCCGCTGCGGTCGCGCGGGGCACTCGTGATGATCACCTTGTTGTTGGGCGACTGGAACAGTCCGAAGCCGAGGCCGCAGAGGGTCAGGCGCCAGGCGATGTCGGGATAGGAAGCACCCAGGGGTAGCAGGGCAATCGCGGTCAGGCCCGTGGCCATCAGGGCGAGGCCGAGACCGCCAAGGAGGCCCGGGGCGTACCGGTCGGCCAGCCGCCCCGAGATCGGCGCCATCACGGCGATGGCGATGGGCCACGGCGTCATCAGGAAACCGGTCTGCGTCTCCGAGAGGTGCAGCACGTCCTGGAAGTAGAAGGGGAGGGCGACGTAGGCCATCATCTGCGCCCCGAACGACGCGATCGAGGTGGCCATCGAGAGCGCGAAGGCCGGGATGCGCAGAAGATCGACGGGCAGGAGCGGACGCGCCATGCGGGTCTGCGTCCAGACGAAGACCGCGCCCACCGCCAGGGCCGCGGCGATCTCGGCGAGCGCCAGCCTCCGGGTGGCAGGCTCGCCGAGCCCGTCGACACCGATGATGAGGAGGCCGAAGGTCAGGGCGTTGAGAATTGCGCTGCGGATGTCGAAGCGGTCCCCGCTCGTCGGCGTCAGCGGCAAGGTGCGCGCGCCCACCGTCAGGGCGATGAGCCCTACCGGCAGGTTGACGAGGAACAGCCAGGGCCAGGTCGCCACCGAGAGGATCGCGGCCGCCACCGTCGGCCCGGCGGCGGAGGCCATCGCCACCACCAGGGCGACGTTGCCGACCCCCCGACCGATCAGCTTGTGCGGATAGATGAAGCGCACGAGCGCGATGTTCACGCTCATGATGCCGGCGGCCCCGAGCCCCTGCGCGATCCGCGCCGCCACGAGCCAATCCAGAGAAGGCGCGAAGGCGCAGGCGAGGGAGGCGAGGGTGAACAGCACCAGGCCCGCGAGATAGACCCGACGATAGCCCAGGATGTCGCCGAGCGAAGCCAGCGGCAGCAGGGAGGCCGTGACGGCGATCTGGAAGCTGTTGGTCACGAAGATCGCGGCGGAGGGCTCGACCGACAGGTCCTTGGCCATCACTGGCAGGGCCACGTTGACGATGGCCCCGTCGAGCACCGCCATGGTCATGGCGAGCGCGATCGCCAGGAACGCCAGCATGCGTTCCCGGACCGGCAGACCGTCCATCGCGGGCTCCGGCGATGCTGGGATGGAAGGATCGGTGGACATGCACGGACCCCTGGGACGCTTGGCCGGGTTTCGCAAGGGCCGCTATTTTCGCAAGTGTCCTATGTCACTTCCAAACGGCGGCCGAGGCTTAAACCCACAGGCGCCGTCACCCCGCGCGTCTGCGCGCCGCCGCCAGGAATTGCCATGGACGCGTTCGTCAAAATCTCCGCCGCGATGCTGGCGGCCCAACTCTGCCTGACGCCGTTGCCCGCCGCGGCGGCGTCCGACGATACCGGACCGCTCGGCATCGGCCTGGAGGGCTTCGCCTACCCCTATCCGGTGCGCTTCCTCGACCTGACGCGCGACGGCGAGGGCCAGCGCCTCGCCTACATGGACGTGCCGGCGGAGGGCTCGGCCAACGGCCGCACCGCTCTGCTGCTGCACGGGCGCAATTTCCCGGCGAGCTATTGGCAACCCGTGATCCAGGCGCTCGCCCGCGCCGGGTACCGCGTGGTGGCGCCCGACCAGCTCGGATTCGGCAAGTCGGCCAAGCCGGTGGGGCCGTACAGCTTCGACACCATGGCGGCCGACACCGTGGCCCTCCTCGACTCTCTCGGCCTGCCGCGCGTCGATGTGGTGGCCCATTCCATGGGTGGCATGCTGGCGGTGCGGCTTACGCGCAACGCGCCGGCCCGCGTCAACAGCCTCGTCCTCGAAGCGCCCATCGGCCTGGAGGATTACCGCTTCGCGGTGCCGCCGGTCTCGAACGCCACCCTGCTGCGCCTAGAAGGAAATTCCACGGCGGAATCCTATCGCCAGCAGCTGATGACGAACTACGCCCTGTCTCTGCCGGCCTCGGCCATCGAGCCCTTCGTGTCGCTGCGGGAGCGCGTGAAGGGGTCGGGCGAGTACCCGCGCTGGCTCCAGTCCTTCGTCAATTCCTACCAGGCCATCTGGGGGCAGCCGGTCGTGCACGAGATCCCGCTGATCCAGGCTCCGACCCTCTTCGTCATGGGCGAGAACGACCACAACGCCCCCGGCAAGCCCTTCGCGCCCGAAGGCCTGCGCGCCGGCATGGGCCGGAACGCCGAGCATGCGCGGACCCTCGCCGGCCAGATGCCGAACGCCCGCGCCGAGGTGCTGCCCGGCATCGGCCACCTCGTCCACATGGAGGCGACCGACCGCTTCAACGGGCTGATGCTTGACTTCCTTAACCGCCATTGAACCACGGCACCACAGCGTAGGGAGACGAAAGATGGACGTCGGATTGATCGGCCTCGGCCGGATGGGACGCGGCATGGCGGCGAGCCTGGTGCGGGCCGGGCACCATGTGCGGGTCTGGAACCGATCGCCGGGGGCGGCCGAGGGGCTTACGGGTGTGACGCCGGTGTCCGAAGCCGCCGAGGCCTTTGCCGGGGATGCGGCCATCACCATGCTGGCCGACGACGCGGGCCTGCGCGCGGTGATCGTGGAAGGCGGTCTTCTCGATGGCGGGAACCCGCCGGGCCTGCACCTCTCGATGAGCACGATCTCGGTGGCGTTGGCGCAGGATCTGGCGGCGATCCACGCTCGCGCAGGGGTGCCCTACATCGCCGCTCCGGTCTTCGGGCGGCCGGACGTCGCCGAGAAAGGCGCCCTCAACATCGTGGCGGCGGGTGATCCACAGGCCGTCGCGCGCGCAAAACCGCTTTTCGACGCCATGGGAGCCAAGACCTGGGAGTTCGGGCATGAGCCGCACCGAGCCAACGCGGTCAAGCTGGCGGGGAACTTCATGCTGGTCTCGGCGATCGAAGCGATGGGCGAGGCAGCGGCTTTGGCCGAAGGGTACGGCGTGACCGGAGCCGATCTCCTCGACCTTCTCACCAACACGCTGTTCGCCTCGCCGGTCTACAAGAACTACGGTGCCCTGATCGCGGCCCAGCGCTACGAGCCCCCGGGCTTCAACCTCAAGCTCGGGGCCAAGGATATCGGGCTGGCCCTCGCCGCGGCGGGTGCCGCCGGAGTGCCGATGCCGTTCGCCGACGTGCTGCGCGACAATCTCGCAGAGGCGATCGCGCAGGGCGATGCCGACAAGGATCTCGCCGCCCTGGCCGAAATCACGCGCCGCCGCGCCCGAGCCAACTGAGCCCCGAGCCACCTGAATCCCGAGTACCTGGGTCGCGCGAGACTGGCCCAGGCGTTCGCGGGACTACCGGTTGAACACGAAAAGGGAAACGCCGACCACCACCGGCACCATGGCGGCAAAGCCGATGAACAACGGCATGATCCAGGTGTTGTGGCCTTCGGGCTTCGAGGATTTGCGAACCCGGGGCGAAGCCGCTTCCGTCTTGCGCGCCAGCGCGATGCGCTCGTGCGAGGGGGCGTTGCCGGCGGCCTCGTCGTCCGTGCCGAGCTGCGACAGGCCAACGTCGTAGTGGGAAATCTTGTCTCCGGTGCGCCCGCTGTCGATGTCCGCCTTCAGCATCGCTGTGGTGGGCTTGTCGGAATCTGGTGGTGTCTCGACGGCGAGATTGCCGGGCGCCGGTGGGGTTTCGGATTGCATTGCCATGGAAGCCTCCGCGTCGTTGTCGAGGGCCAACGCGTCAGGTTCGGGACTGTTCGCGCTCTGCGGCGACCGGGCTGCGGTGACGCAGCCCGGCACGTCCGGTGAAGGGTTAGCGGCTGGAGCCGCCGCCGGCACTGCCGTTCGGGACCGCACGCTCCGGCAGGTTGGCGTTACCGCCGGCGGCGGAATCCGTGGTGATCGTATCGGCTCCGGTGGCGCCGCGGGCGATGATGACGTCCCGGTCGTTGCCGGTGGTGTTCGGCTGGTTCTGCACGACGGTATCGCCCCGCGAGCGCCCCTCGGGAAACAGTCCCGTCTGCGCGGAAGCCGAGAGTCCCATGGCTCCGAGGAGGAATGCGGACGCGATCAAGGGTTGGACGTGCTTCATGGTGATCTCCGTATTGTATGGGTATACGGAGAGAACCGGAGGAATGGGGCCACGTTCCGAAGCCATCTGTCCTGATACGACACGGTCCTGAATCATACGGAGAGACTATTCATCGTAAAATCATACGAGGAACATGCGTCCAAGTACAAGGGTTTGCTTCTCGCCTAAGCAAATCGATGTTTTGGGAGCGAATCATGCCAGACGGTGATCCCACAAAACCAGGAGACGAAGCGACGCCAGGCGCCCCCGGCACCGGCGAGAATCTCTGTCGTAACTGCCAAGGGACCGGCACGGTGGACGCCAAACCCTGCCCCGAATGTCAGGGTACCGGGACCGTCACGAGCGGGATCGGCGGGGGATAGGGTGCATCCATGTCTGCACGCGGCGGCGGTGCGTCCGTCCGCGTGCCAGCGCCGAGGGGGCCTCGGAGCTATTGCGGTGGTAGCGGCGCGGGGATCATCACGAAGTAGATCGCGTAAGCCACCAGAGCCGCGAACATCAGGGCGGCGGCGATCATACCGAAACGGTTGGTGCGAACCGGACTGGGCCTATGGTCGATGGGCGGCACTTCGGGAGTCTCCTGGGACGTCTCGGCGATGAACGGTGCGTTGCCGGACGTCAGTGAATGAGTTCCAGCAAGCCGAGCGCCACGACGGCCCCCGTCACGGCGAGGCCGAGCAGCACCACGCTGCTGAGTTGATCGACCCGGTCGACGGTCTGACCGTTGCCACGAAGGCCATTGGGGCCGCTGATCAGGGTCTGGACCGTGGTCTTCATCGGGTAATCCTGTCATGGGAATCGGTAGCGACGGCACTCTGGAGGAGCGCCGTCGCGCGTCCGGGCGTCAGCTTTTGTCCTGGCTGGCGAGGCTGCTCTGGGATCCGGACACGTTGGTCTTCGTGCCGGCGAGGCCGGAGGTGTTGCCCGACACGCCGGACTCGATGGCATCGGGTTCGATCTCGCGGTTGGCGGCGTGGTCCTGGTACTGCTCGGTCTGGACCATCTTGCTGTCGAGTCCGCGCTCGTCACTGTGACGGGACTTGTCGCGATTGCTCAGCACCATGTTCTCTTCGAGGATGCCATCGGGCAGATCCGTCATGGCACCGGTCCCGGTGCCCTTGCCCTGGGTGGCGGCACCCATCTTGTGGCGGTCGGCGTTGGCCATTCTGACTCTCCCTCCTGGACCTGTGGGCTTTTCGTTTCAGTACCTGCCGTTTCAGTGCGAACGGTCGGCGGCCTTGCCGGCGGGGTCGTGCGCGTGGTGGCTGTCGCGCTCACCGCCGCCGCCGGACACATGGGATTTCGTGTCGCTGGTGGGGCCGCCGGGGGTCGGCCCGTGATGACCCTCCGCCTGCGGTTTGGTGGCGTCCTGATGGCTGCTGCCGGGGCCGCCGTGGTGACGGTCGGCGGCGGGCGTCTTCTTCGAGGTGCTCATTAGCGATCCTGCTGATAGCCCTGGTGGGTGGTGTTCACCTTGGAATTGCCGGCCTGCCCGATCTTGTCGGGATCCTTGGTCTGGCTCGATCCCTTCGGTCCCGTGGCGAGTGGCGCGTCGGTGGCGCTTCCGGGACCTTTGTCGGACTGGTTGGCCGGTGGAACGGGCGGTGGCTTCGCCGTCATGCTTGGCTCCTGTCAGCGTCGTGGAGTGGCAAGTACGTCAATCTCACTGGAGTCCGACTGTTCCGAAGTCAGGATCGTTCGTCGGAAGGAGGCTATAGCTTGCGAATTTTCTCCTCGATACGCTTGGCCTCCTCCTCGTCGACCTGAACCGGGTAGGCGGAATCGTCGGGAATACCTTCGCCGGTCTGCGCGATCGTGGTGTCACGCGGGCGCGAATTGGTGCCCGTGGAATCAGGTTTCTCCGGCGGGTCCGGGGTCTCGCGGTCCATGGCGCGTTCCTTTCAGCGGCGTCGGTGATCGATGATGTCGGGGCGCGGCGCATGCCGGTCGCTCGCGGCGATGAGGACGAGTTCGCCGAGCCCGAGGGCGGCGAGCAGCAGCCGGTCCCGGGCGGGCTCCTCCCGCAGGAGAGGGGCCGCCCCCACGAAAGTCAGGGCACCCAGGGCGTCGCAGGCGAGGTGCGTGCGCATGCCGGTCGCCGGGACGAGGCCGCCCTCGTGGCGGGTGAGCAGCGTGTAGCCGTGGTGCCAGAGCGGGCCGACCCGCATGATCCGGCGCGTGCCTCGCCCGCGCCGGGGTGAGTACGAGAGGGCGGCGATGCCCGCCGGCAGCAGGTGGTCGGCGAGCGCGTGTCGGCGGGTGGGGATCATCGCGGACGACCTCGCGTCAGGGGGCTTTCTTCGGGGGCGTTGGGGTCGCAGCGGCCGGGCTCGGGTCTGAGATGTGGCGCAGGTTCTCCGGCGGGGTTTCCGCCTCTGTCGCCTCGACGCTCGAGACGCTGCCGCCGCCGACCGAGTCGAGGCGCTGGAAGTCCGAGGCGACCCTGGCCGTCTCGGCCTGCCAGCTCGGATCCGATTCCAGCGCCTTCCGCAGGATCTCGGGGCGCCCGACATCGCGGGCCTCGTCCTGCCCGAGATCCTGGCCGTTCCGGTCCGCATCGGCATCGAAGTCGCGCAGGTTCGGGCGCTTCGTCTCGGTGCGTTTCTCGCGGGGGTCGTCCATCGCGTGCTCTCCTCGTGAAATCACAGGATCGGAGGATCAGATGATCGGCTTTCCGCCCGTCACCGCGATGGTCGCGCCCGAGACGTAGCTCGATTCCGGGCTCGCCAGCAGGACGTAGACGGGAGCGAGTTCACAGGGCTGGCCGGGGCGCTGCATCGGCACCTGCGAGCCGAAGCTCCGCACCTTCTCCATCGGCATGGTCGAGGGGATCAGTGGCGTCCAGATCGGGCCGGGCGCGACGCAGTTCACCCGGATCTCGCGCTCCGCCAGGGCCTGCGCGAGACCGCCGGTGAAGTTCTGGATCGCCCCTTTCGTGGTGGCATAGGCCAACAATTGCGGACTCGGGGTGTCGGCGTTCACCGACGTGGTGTTGATGATGGCGGCGCCAGCCTTCATCTGCGGCAGGGCGGCCTTCACGAGGTAGAACATCGCGTGGATGTTGGTGGCGAAGGTGACCTCCCACTCCTCGTCGGAGATGTCCTCGGGTTTCGCGAACGTCTTCTGGTGCGCCGCATTGTTGACCAGCACATCGACCTGCCCGAACTCGGCCACCGCCCGCTCGATGATCGCCCGGCAATGGCCCGCGTCCTTGATGTCGCCCGGCATCGCCACGGCCTTGCGCCCGGCTTCCTCGACGAGGCGGCAGGTCTCCGTCGCGTCCTCGTGCTCGTCGTAATAGCTGATGAGCACGTCGGCCCCTTCACGGGCGAAGGCCAGGGCGACGGCGCGACCGATGCCGCTGTCGGCGCCGGTGATCACGGTCTTGCGCCCGGTCAGTCGCCCTGATCCGCGATAATGCGCCTCGCCGTAATCGGGGCGCGGGTCCATTTCCGCGTCGCGACCGGGCGGGTTCAACCGGCGCTGGCGGTCGAAGGGTGGCTTCGGAAAATCCGTCATTGCGCGGGACCTCTTCCAATCTGGGAATGTCGAAGGCGGAAGGGGTGCCGGCTACTGCGACTTGGTCAGCGTCAGCTTGCCCTCGAACGGCTTGCTCTGCTTCGAAACGGAGGTGCAGCCATAGGGATACTGCCCTTCGTTGATGGTGCGGATGCGCAGGACACCCTTGCCGTTCGCCTTGATCAGGTAACCATCGTCGCTCGCCACATGGACGAGGTCGCCGTCGTGGTGGAGAACGTTCTTGTTCTCGAACTGGTGGGGCGCGGTCAGGGTGACCTGATTCTTGGTGGTGTTGTTGATCGTGATCTCGACGTTGCTTTCGGCGGGCAGGTTCAGCTCGGCCGGAGCGCATCGGACCGCGCCGTCCGCCTCCTCAACGGTCAGGGAGACGGGTGGCATCATGCCCGCATTCCGAGGCGGAGCCGCGGGTTTCTCCACGGCGAGCGCCGGGCCGGCGGCCAGGGCGCCGAGGAGGGCGAGGCGAGACAACGAAGACAGGATTGAGGGCACGGGCGGCTATCTCTCGAAGGTTGGGCGGCCCCGACGACGCAGCAGCGCTTCCGCCGAGGCTGGCCTAAGCATCAGGGTCGCGGAGTGGCGGATCTGACACGAGAACCGCGACCGAACCTGTTTGTTTCGAGAATTTGCCTTTGATCTATGTTAATCGCCGCGTCGGAAGATCGAAGCTCTGCTTCAAGTCTGTGAAGCAAGACTTTATCTGGATTTCGGCTCGACGAGCACGGTGCCTCGGTCTCAGGCGGCGCCCCGCTCCCAGGTTTCCAGGTCCGACTGGGCGATGGCCCGCGTCTCGACGTGGTTGCGGCCGTTGCGCTTGCAGCGATAGAGCGCGGCATCGGCGCGGGTGACCAGGCCGTCGGTGGTCTCGCCGGGCCTGAGTTCCGCGACGCCGAAGGAGCAGGTCCGAGAGCCGATGAGGGGGAGGGCCGTCGCCTCGATGCGCTGACGCAAGGCCTCGGCGCAGGCCGCGCCCTCGCTGAGGCGGGTGCCCGGGCAGACGATCAGGAATTCCTCGCCGCCCCAACGGCCGAGGGTGTCGCCGGTGCGGACACCTTCGGCGAGGATCCCCGCGATGGCGACGAGCACCCGGTCGCCGACCTTGTGGCCGTAGAGATCGTTGATCGCCTTGAAGTGGTCGACGTCGGCCACGATCACGCAGAGCGGCGTGCCGTCGCTCGACGCCTGCAACGCGGCCCGCTCGAGCGCCAGGTCGAGCTTGCGCCGGTTGTTCAACCCGGTGAGGAGGTCGGTGTGGGCGAGGCGTTCGAGGTCGCGCGTCCGCTCGGTGATGCGCTCCTGCAGGGAAGCGTTCATCTCGCGCAGTTCCTGCATGAGGTGCGCGTTGTCCTCGAACGCACGGCGTAGCCGGAGCACCATGGTGTTGAGGGAGGCCGTCAACGCGTGGAGTTCGTGGCGTCCCCCGGCCGTGAGGCTCAGGGGCGGCGCGTCGAGGTTGTCCGCGTCGAGCCGCCCCAGGTAGCCCTCGATCTGCGCCAGCGGCCGCCCGACCATGTGACGGATCACGGCGAAGAAGATGAGCCCGAGCACCAGGGACTTCAGCGCCGAATTGATCAGGATCACGATCAGCGTGTTCTTCACCTGATCGATGGCGATGGCGTCGTCCGAATGGATCGTCCAGGAACCGACCGGGAAGCGCTGGCCGTTCCGCTCCGTGTGGACGAGCGGGAAGGTCTGGCTGAACGGGCGGCCAAAGCCCTGGGTGACCGGACTCCGGGTGACGGGGCTCTCGCGACCCTCGACATCGACCCGCGACGCGCGGCCGTCGGAAGCCGTCACGGTGCCGAGTGCCTGGACGCGCTTGCCGTTCTCGTCCCGCACCTCGACGCCGAGGACCACGGGGATCTCCTTCATTCCGGTGAGGATTCCGCTCAGCACCGCCGCGTTGAAGCGCCAGAGGGCATCCTCGAGGCCCGGGCTGAAGGTCCGCTGCATCGCCGCGACCTCGTCCTTGAGGCGGTCGCTGGCGCGCCGATACTCGATCACCATCTGGATGCCGGTCAGCGTGACTGCCACCACGATGTAGCAGCCGAGGATCACCCGGATCAGGCGTGTCGCCAGGGCGCGGCTCGGCACGGCGCTCTCGCCTTGCGCCGAGGGCCTGCGCCGCGCGAACAGCCCAGATCGGAACGGTGAAGCCGGCATCCGGGGCGCTACTCGCTCGACAGGAAGGAGGATTCGTAGACGGCCCTGAGCTTGCCGAGGTCTTCCTCCGCCGACCATGCCTCCACGATGCGGCGATACCGGTCGGTCACCCGCTCCTCCGGCAGGATCGCGTCGATCCGGTCGATGATGGCGCGTCCCCAGGGCGTGCGCGAGCACATCACCCGGCTCAAGACGGGTTCAGGGTCCTCCGTCATGGGCAGCCCGACCCAGGACGCCGACGGCCCGAAGGACTTCTCATAGTAGGCCGCGATGTTCGCGAACTCGACCAGGTAGTCGAGCCGGTCGTTCTGGAGCATCCGGAACGCCTCGCCGAATTCCGAATGCGCCTGCGGCACCGGGGATCGCCGCAGGATCGCGTCGACGCGCGGCGCCAGGGCGCGGCTGCGCAGGACGCTGGTGCGGAGGTCCGGATGCTCCTCGACGAGGGAGCGCAGGGACAGGGGCGCCAGCGCCTCGAAGCGCGCGCGCCGGTCGGCCCGCACCAGGATGCGCAGGGGATAGAACATGCCGGTGGGGCGTGAGAAATACGCGAAGGCGTCACGCTCTTCAGTCCGAACGCCGCCCACGAAGCACCATTCGGCGCCCTGCTTCAGAAAACTCACGATGCGCGGAAACGGAACGATCAGGACGCTGTGGGTGTAGTCGTCGAGCCGCTCCGTCAGGATCTGCCGGACCTGGTCGGAAATTCCCATCCCGGCCTCCGGGCCGTCGGTGATCATGTAGGGGGCGGCGTCGTAGACCGCCCAGGTCACCTGCTTGCTCACCTGCTTGCGCACCTGCCCGCTCACCGGCTTGTCCGTCGGCAGGGAGGGCCCGGCTCGGAGATCCGCGTCCGGCGCCTCGGCCTGACCGGAAGTAGATGCCGTGAGGCAGAGAAGTGCCGCGGCGCTCGCCAAGCGCAGGGACCGTGAGAGCGCGAGCATACGGATGGTTATCGGATGCAGGCCGGCAGGCACCGGCGCGCGTGCGACGCCGTGGCGTCGGCAAAGGCGCGCGTCGGGCACGGGTTCGCTGGCGCGCCGGCCCCGGCGGGGCGGCGTTCGAAACTCGGTGCCATCGCGATTGTCCCCGGTAATCCGTCCACGGCCAAGCTGAACGAGCCGCCTCAAGATCGCGTTAATCCGATGCTCGAAATCCAGGGTATTCCGGATCTCGCAGCCGCATGTGATCACGATTTCGTGGTTCCACTAAGAGTTTTGGATGCGGATTTGAGATTGTAGAAATATATTGTCCCACTATCGATCAAATATACTCCGAGCGTTACAGATATTATATTATGAATGTTATTTATCCGTTGCAATTAGAAATCTATATAATTCATTACATAAGCAATACAGTCTTTGTTTGGAGCAACTAAGTTGCGACCCTTGGGTAATCCCGCGTGTCCCGCGTTCGTGGCCGTGCGGACGTGATGTGGGCGGTATCAAGGGCGGATGGCAGCGGTTTCATCGGAAAGAGGTCGCCGCCAAGCCATGGTCCGATCCCGTCTTTCGAAGATGCGACGCGATGCGCAGGAAAGACTTTGGTCCCGCTCGTGCTTTCGCGGCATTCGGGGCGGACGCGACGAGTCGAGGCGATATGCGGGACGAGATCACACGGGACGAGACCACGCGGGTGGAAGCCAAGGGCCGGGTCGGCTCGATCTGCCGTTCCTTGCGCCGGGCGATCGTCGAGCGGGCGATCCGGCCCGGCGACCGCCTGCCGGAGGATGCGCTGGGCGAGCGCTTCGGCGTCAGCCGGACCATCGCGCGCCAGGCCCTGGGCCAACTCGCCGGAGAGGGGCTGGTGGAACTCCGGCGCAACCGCATCGCCGTCGTGGCGACCCCGAGCTGGGAGGAGGCCCGCGACACCTTCGATGTCCGTATCAGCCTGGAGCGCCTCGTGGTCGGCCGCCTCGCTGGACGCCTCACGCAGGCGCAGCAGGGGGAGTTGCACGCGCACATCGCGCGAGAGGAGGCGGCACAGGGCGGATCCGAGGCCGCCTCGATCCGCCTCGCCACCGAGTTTCACCTGCTCCTGGCCGAGATGACCCGCAGCCCCGTGCTGGAGCGCTACGTGGCCGAACTCGGCTATCGCTGCGCCCTCGTATTGTCCCTCTACAGCCGGCCCCATTCCGCCGAATGCGGGGTGGCCGAGCACCGCGCCCTGGTGGCGGCCCTGATCGCGGGCGATGCGGAGCGCGCGGTGTCCCTGATGGACCACCATCTCGACGCGGTGGCCGAGCGTGCCCGCATCGTCGCGGCCCCGCCGCGCGAACGCGATCTCGGGCGCCTGCTCGCGCCCTATGTCGAGACCGTCGGCGGATGATTCCCGTTCAGGTGTTCAGGCCGGCGCGGGTGAGCAGCCGCTCGGCGCTGTCGTTCCAGACCTCCATGGTCACGATCAGCCCGTCCCGCACGGTGAAGCGGTCGACGTAACGGTTTCCCTCGAAGAGCGTGCCGTCGGGCCAGGCCCCATAGAGCGTACCGAGACTGTAGACCGTGGTGAGCCCGTCCCCCGGCACCACGTCGAGGCGCTCCATCCGCTTCTTCACCCAGGCGTAGCGCCCGGCATTGAAGGCCGTGACCTCACGCGGATGCGCGAAGGTTCGGGCGCCCGTGAACACGATGGTGATCCCTGGCGCCATGTAGGTCGCGGCGCGCTCCGGATCCGGCACCATCGAGGCTTCGAGATAGGCCGTGACGTTGGCGGCATCGCGGGCCGTGATGGCATCGTGTGTGGCATCGGTCATGACGGGATCTCCGGGACTGCGGTCTACCTGCCGCAAGCGTTCTGCAAGTGCATGCATCAAGTGTATGCACTTTGGCGCATCGAGAGGCAGAGGCGCTTCGGCACCGCAGGATTGCCGAGCAAATTCAAGGCCGAACGCACTGGCACGGGGGTTGCGGACCGAGGTGCAATTCCGCCGCCGGAGAGACCCCATGCCCACGCGCGCCCTGCCGCATCTGACCCGCCGCCTCGCGCTCGGCGCGTGCCTGCTCCTCGGGTTGCCGCTGGCGTCGCGTGCTCGGGCGGAGGAGCCGATCCGGATCGGGCTCGTGACCGCGCTGAGCGGGCAATCGGCCAAGTCGGGCGAGGCGATCTCGCGCGGCATCGGGCTCGCCATCGACGAGATCAACGCGGGCGGCGGCGTGCTGGGGCAGCCACTCGAACTCGTGGCGCGCGACGACGAGGCCAATCCGTCGAAGGGCGTGCTCGCCGCTCGCGAGTTGATCCAGCGCGTCGGTGTCGTGGCGCTCATCGGCGGGCTCGACACGCCGGTCTCGATGGCGCTGGTGCCCATCGCCAACCAGATGAAGGTCCCGTTCCTGGGACCCTGGGCCGCCGGCACCGGCATCACCCGCAACGGGGCCGCCGACAACTACGCCTTCCGGGTCTCGGCCGTGGATGCCCTCGTGGACGAGGCGCTGGTGGCCTACGCGGTCAAGTCCCACGGCGCGAAGAAGCCCGGCATGATCCTGGTCAACAACGCCTGGGGCGAGTCGAACCAGCAGGGACTGACCGCGGCGCTGAAGGCCGCCAACCTGCCCGCCGCCGGCATCGAGAAGTACGAGGCGGCCGACCTCGACATGGTGCCCCAGCTCACCCGCCTGAAGGAGGCGGGCGCCGACACGCTGTTCCTCGTCGGCAATGTCGGCCCCTCGGCTCAGGTGGTGAAATCCCTCGACCGCATGGGCTGGAGCGTGCCGGTGGTGTCGCATTGGGGCCCGGCGGGCGGGCGTTTCGATGAACTCGCCGGGCCGAGCGCGTCCAAGGTCCACTTCATCCAGACCTTCACCTTCGCGGGCAATGCCAGCCCGAAGGCGCTCGCCGTCCTCGACGCGCTGAAGAAGAAGTATCCGGCGATCAAGTCCATGGCCGACGTGACCCCGGCGGTCGGCATCGCCAACGCCTACGACGCCACGCACCTGCTGGCGCTGGCCATCAAGGCCGCCGGCTCCACCAAGGGGCCGGAGGTGCGCGACGGATTCTACAAGGTCTCGACCTATCCGGGCCTGATCAAGACCTACGACAAGCCCTTCGCGCCCGGCCAGCACGATGCGCTCGGGCCGCAGGACTACGTCTTCACCCGCTTCCAGAACGGCGAGATCGTCGCCGTCACCAACTGACGGCGGCCCGCGGATGCTCACCGGCACGCTCATCACGGGTCTCGGCCTCGGCAGCATGTACGGGCTGGTGGCGCTCGGATTCCACATCACCTTCGCGGTGTCCGGCACGGTGAACTTCGCGCAAGGGAGCGCCGTCACCCTCGGCGCCGTGCTCGGATACGCGCTCGGCGTAACGCTGGGCTGGCCCACGCCGGCGGCGATCTTGGGCGCGCTCGCCGGCTGCGCGCTCCTCGGCCTCGTCGTCGAGCGCCTGTTGGTGCGGCCCTTCGTCAAGAAGGGGTCGGAGGCTTGGCTGCTGGCCACCGTGGCGGGCGGCATCGTCCTCGACAACGCGATGCTGTTCACCTTCGGCAAGGAGCCACGCAGCCTGCCCTCCGCGCTCGCCGTCAAGCCGGTCGAGTTCCTCGGCACCGGCATCTACCCCCTTCAGCTTCTCATTCCCCTGGTCGGCCTCTCCGTGGCCGTGGCGATCCAGACCCTGTTCCGGCGCACCGACCTCGGCCGCGTGCTGCTGGCCGTGGCGCAGAACGCGGAGGCCGCCCGGCTCATGGGCATCGACGTCCGGCGCACGGTCGCCTGCGCGTTCGCGCTTTCGGCTCTGCTGGCAGGGGGCGCCGGCCTCCTGATCGCGCCGCTGTTCTCGGTCTCGGCCGAGATGGGCGCGCTGTTCGGGATCAAGGCCTTCGCGGTGGCGATCCTGGGCGGTATCGGCTCGGCAACCGGCGTGGTGCTGGCGGGCCTCCTCTACGGCCTCGTGGAGGCCGGCGTCACCGCGACGCTCGGCTCGACCTACACGCAGCTCGTCGTGTTCTCGGTGATCATCCTGGCCCTGGCGCTGCGCCCCGACGGGCTCCTCGGTCGCGCCGCGATCAACAAGGTCTGATTCCCATGCAGACCTTGCGCGCGCCGGCCGCGATGCCGCTCACCATCGTGGCGCTCACGCTGGCGGGATGTGCCCTGGTGGCGGCGACCGGTGGCTACAGCCACTTCGTCATCGCCCTGGTGGCACTCACCACCGTGGCGGGGACGGGGCTGAACGTTCTGCTGGGCCTGACCGGGCTGATCTCCTTCGGCCATGCGGGCTTCTACGCCATCGGGGCCTATGCCAGCGCGATCCTCACCGGGGCGGGCCTGAACTTCTGGCTCGCCGTGCCGGCGGCCGGCCTGCTCTCGGGCCTCGTCGGGATCGGGCTCGCGATTCCGGCCATGCGGGTGAAGGGGCCCTACCTCGCGATGGTCACCATCGCGTTCGGGTTCATCGTCGAGCACGCGCTGATCGAGGGCGGCGCGCTCACCGGCGGCCAGAACGGTCTCGTCGTCACCGCCGGCCCGATCCTGTTCGGTCACGTTTTCGCCGAGCGCGACCTCGCATTCCTCGCGGTCCTCGGCGCGGGCCTCGGTCTCTATGGCTTTCATCGCCTTGCGTTGAGCCGCCTCGGCGGGGCGATGCGGGCGGTGCGCGACGCCGACGTGGCGGCCGCCTCCCTCGGCTTCGATCCGGTACGGGTGAAGACCCTGGCCTTCGCGATCTCGGCCGCGCTCACGGGCCTCGCCGGCGCGGTACTGCCGCCCCTGATGCTGTTCATCGCACCGAGTTCGTTCCCGTTCTCGCAATCGATCCTGTTCGTCCTCTCCGTCGTCGTGGGCGGGGCCGGCACCGTGCTCGGGCCCCTGTTCGGCGCCCTCGTCACCGTGCTGTTGCCCGAGACCCTGGCGGGCTTGGCCGAGTATCGGCTGCTCTTCATCGGGCTCGCCACGCTGTTCGTGATCTGGCTGGTAACGTCGGGCCTCGTCGGCAGTGAGGCGCGTATCATGCCCCGAGCTCGGAGCGCGGACGTGCCGCGAAGCGCGGACTTCGCCACGCTCCTGGGACAGCGCGGGGGTGACGCCCTCGTGGTCGAGGGTATCGGCATCAGCTTCGGCGGCATCCGCGCGGCCGAAGGCGTCTGCGTCACCGCGCAACCAGGCGCGGTCACGAGCCTGATCGGGCCCAACGGCGCCGGCAAGACCACCGTGCTCAACATGATCTCGGGCTTCTACCGGCCCCAAGCCGGGGCGATCCGCCTCGGCACGCGCGATCTCGCCGGTGCCCCGGCGCATGCCATCGCGCGGGCCGGCATCGCCCGCACCTACCAGACCACGCGCCTGTTCGGCTCGGCCTCCGTCCTCGACAACGTCGCCCTCGCCGTCGAGCCGGGCCGCCTCTGGCGTCGCTCACGCGCCGGGGACCGGGAGGCCGCCGCCGCCCTGCTGGCCTTCGTCGGCTATGCGGGCGCCCTCGACCGACCGGCCTCGGAACTCCCGCACGTGGACCGCCGCCTCGTGGAGATCGCCCGCGCGCTCGCCGGCCGGCCCCGCATCCTCCTCCTCGACGAGCCCGCCGCCGGCCTCACGCGTGCCGACACCGACGGCTTGGGCGGTCTCCTGCGCCGGATCGCCGGGCAGGGCGTCGCCGTGGTGCTGGTGGAGCACGACATGCCGCTCGTGATGAGCGTCTCCGACCACATCCTGGTCATGGATGCCGGCCGGCCGATCGCCCAAGGAACACCCGCCGCGATCCGGCGCGATCCGGCTGTGATCCGCGCCTATCTCGGCGGGGCCGATACGCCGGCGCGTCCTCGCGCCACGCCCTGGCGGGGGCCCGCCGACGCGGTGCTCTCGACGCAGCGCCTCACCGCCGGCTACGGCGCCGCGCCCGTCCTCGACGCCCTGACTCTCGAAGTCCGCCCTGGTGAGACCGTGGCGCTCCTCGGCGCCAACGGGGCCGGCAAATCCACGGCCATGCGCGCGCTCGCCGGCCTGCTTCGCCCGGTCGAGGGCGGCATCGTGCTGGAGGACCGGGCCATCGCGGGACTTCCGGCCCAGACGATCGCCCGCCTCGGCCTCGCCCTGGTGCCGGAGGGCCGGCAGGTCTTTCCCGAACTCACCGTCATCGAGAACCTCCGCCTCGGAGCGCATGGCCGTGAGGACCCGATCGATCCGGCCGAGATCGAGGTGCTGCTCACCCGTTTCCCGCGCCTGCGCGATCGCGCGGCGAGCCGGGCGGGCCTGCTCTCGGGCGGCGAGCAGCAGATGCTCGCCATCGCGCGCGGGATGATGGCGCGCCCGCGCATCCTCCTCCTCGACGAGCCGTCGCTGGGCCTGGCGCCAGCGATGATCAACGCCCTCTACGCCGTGGTGGCGGACCTGCGCGACCAACGCGTCACCATCCTCATCGTCGACCAGATGGCGGCGCTCGCGCTGACCGTGGCCGACCGGGGCTACGTTCTGGAACAGGGCCGCGTCGTCACCGCCGGTACCGCCGCCGAGCTCGCCGCCGACACGGGGCTGGAGGCCGCCTATCTCGGGGCGGCCTGACGCGCATCAGGGGCGCTGTCGCGCAGAAAAGCTTCCGCCCGAGCCCGTGCGCGCTGCCAGCGCCGCCACTCGCGCCGGGCATCCGACAGCGCCCGGTGCTCGGGGGATGGATCGTCCTTCGCCTCCCGCCGGAGGTCCGCCATCACGCGGCCCGCGACCCCGTCGCGGTGGCTTGCCGCCAACCCGCCCGCCGCCAGGACATCGAGGACGGCGCGGCGCTGCGCTTCGGCCGTCGCGTTCAGCCGAAGGGCGTGCCGAGGCAGGCCGGACGCGCGCAGAAGCCGGCTGAGCCATTGGCCGTCCCAGGAGGGCGCTGAGGCGTAGACGGCCGCGTCCCTCAGGGTCGTGAGCATGTGCAGGGCCACCCAATCGTGCGGCACACCCTCTCGCATCAGGCGCTGGCGCGGAATGCCGTGGACCGCCTCGGCCTCGGGTGCCCAGTCCGTCCAGGCCGGTGCGGGGCGGATCAGGAAGCTTTCCGACGCCCCATCCGCGAAGACCCACGCGACCTCGATCGGGTAGCTGGCCTTGCCGAGGGACGACGCTTCGAAATCCAGGAATGCGATGCGGGTCATGGGCGGCTTCACCGAGGGAAACGTCGGCGCGGGCGCGCCGCCCGGAAACCAACGGCCGGGAAGTCGAGTTCCGGCTTCGACGAACCAGCGAAAGGGTCCGGGTGAGCGACGCAACACCGATTTCCCTGCCCCCACGGGGTGGGGGCGCCTGGCTCGCAAGGCATCTCTGGCCCGAAGAGGACGCGTCCGCCCGCTCCAGGCCGCGAGGACCGATCGGCCACCTCGACCCTGTCCGGTCTGCCCTCGCCGCGCCGCATCCGGGCCTGTGGGTCGTGGCTCTCGCGATCACGCTCCTCGACGCCGTCTGGCTCACACGTTCCGGCATCACCCTGGTTCCGGACGGTTTCGTCAGGGCGGCGGGCCTCGTCGCGGCGTTGCTCGCGCTGGCGTTCCTGTTCGGGCCGATCAAGTCCGAGCCGAAACTGCGGACGATGGCGCTGGCAAGCGCCGGCCTCATCGCGATCACGCTGCCCATCGCCGTGCTTCACTACCTTACCGCAACGTGGAGTCTGCCCCTGGCCGACCCGCAACTCGCCGGTTTCGAGGCGGCCATCGGCTTCGACTGGCCCGCCTGGCTCGGCGTGCTGGAGGCGCATCCGGGCCTGGCCCGGTGGCTGGCCCTGGCCTACCACACGAGCGGGCCGCAGGTAGGGCTCACGGTGGTGGTTCTGGCGGCCACCCGGCGCGTCGGCCGGCTCTGGGCCTACGTGCGGATGTTCGGGGTGCTGCTTCTCGCCGTGGTGGCGATCGCCGCCCTGGTACCGGCGGCCGGACCCTTCGCGCATTACGGCGTCACCGCCTTCGCGGAGGGTTCCCTCGAGACCACCGGCGCCCTCTGGCACCTCGACGCCCTGACAAAACTGCGCGCCGGAACGATGCAGACCCTGGCGCTCGGCGACATCCGCGGTCTCGTGACCTTCCCGTCCTTCCACGTCTGCCTCGCGGCCCTGACTGCCTGGGCACTGGCGCCGGTCCGGGTCCTCGGCCCGGTGGCGGTCGCGCTCAACGCGATCATCATGGTGGCGACGCTCGGCGCCGGTGGGCACTACCTGCCCGATCTCCTCGCAGGCCTCGCCCTTTCCGCCCTCGTCATCGGCGGCCGCGCGGTTCTCGACCGGCGCCGGCTCGCCCAGGTGCCGGGGCGGAGGTGAACCCCCCCGATACGGCTGGCGTTCTTCTCGTGAACGAGCGTGCTTGCCGACATCGCCGATGCGCCTGGACGTCCGCGCTTGCTGTCGGCGAAGCCGTTCAGCGCCCCGCCTCACCTAGGCCCGTCGGAAAGGATCGCCCATGCGCTTCCCCACCCGCGATCTGCGTATGCCCATTCTCGGCCTCGCCGTAGCGCTCGTCTCCATCGCCGGCCTGCCGCTGCCGGCGTCCGCCCAGAGCACCGGCTACGTCACGGGCTTTCCGGGCAAGGACCCGGCTGGCGACGACGAAATCGGCTGGGGGCCGGCCTATCGCCCCGAGACCAGCTTTTCGCAGCCCGGCACGCCGCCGACGCCGGGGGATCAAGCCGGCGCCGCCCATCGCGCCCGCACCGGACGCGGGCCCTACGATGCGGTCCAGGGCAGCGGCATGCGCGGCGCCCGCTATGCGCCGGACCCAGAGATCGACCGGGTGCCTCGGCCCAGTCGGCGGGCGGCCCGTCACCCGTCCCGGAATCGGGACCTACCGCGCTGAAGCCGATGCGGACTACCGCCGCGATGGCTGCCATGATTTGCCTTGGGCGCCGGCGCGCGCCACCTGAGGCACGACACGCGCCGACCGCCGAGCACACGGGATCACCCCCTCGATGACACCCGCCATTCCCTTCGCCAACACCTATGCCCGCTTGCCGGAGCGCTTCTTCGCGAAGGTCTCGCCGACGCCGGTTGTCGCGCCCCGGCTCATCCAGGTGAACCGGAAGCTGGCTGATCTGCTCGGGATCGATCCCGACTGGCTCGCCAGCCCGGAGGGCGTCGCGGTGCTGGCGGGCAACCGGGTGCCCGAGGGGGCCGAGCCCCTCGCCATGGCGTATGCCGGCCACCAGTTCGGCAACCGCGTGCCGCAACTCGGCGACGGCCGCGCGATCCTGCTCGGCGAGGTCTTGGGCCGCGATGGCATCCGCCGCGACATTCAGCTCAAGGGTTCGGGACCCACACCGTTCTCGCGCCGGGGCGACGGGCGCGCCGCCCTCGGGCCGGTCCTGCGCGAATACGTGGTCAGCGAGGCCATGGCGGCTCTGGGCATCCCGACCACCCGCGCTCTCGCCGCTGTGCTCACGGGCGAATCCGTGATACGCGAGACGATGCTGCCCGGCGGGGTACTGACCCGCGTCGCCACGAGCCACATCCGCGTCGGCACCTTCCAGTTCTTCGCCATGCGGGGCGATGTCGACGGAATACGCGATCTCGCCGACCACATCATCGGCCGGCACTATCCGGACCTGATTGAGGCGGAAAACCCCTACCGGGCGCTGCTCACGCGGGTGGTCGAGCGGCAGGCGGACCTCGTCGCGCGCTGGCTCCTCGTCGGCTTCATCCATGGGGTGATGAACACCGACAATTGCGCAGTCTCCGGCGAGACCATCGATTTCGGCCCTTGTGCCTTCCTCGACGCCTACGATCCGGCCGCCGTGTTCAGCGCCATCGACGAGCAGGGCCGCTACGCCTACGGCAATCAGCCCGGCATCCTGCACTGGAATCTGACACGCTTCGCCGAGGCGCTGCTCCCTCTTCTGGCGCCCGAGACCGAGGACGGCATCGCGGTGGCGCAGGATCTCCTGGCCGCTTTCGGGCCGCGCTTCGAGGCAGCCTATTACGGGGGCCTGCGGGCGAAACTCGGCCTCACCACCGTGGAGGAGGCCGACATGACCCTCGCGGGCTCTCTCCTCGAGGCGATGAGCGCCAACCACGCCGACTTCACCCTGACGTTCCGCCGCCTCGGAGACGCCGCCCTCGGCTTGGAGGGCGATGCGGCCATCCGCACCCTGTTCGACGATCCCGGTGCCTATGATTCCTGGCGGACCGGCTGGCGGGCCCGGCTCGCGAAGGAGCCCTTGGATCCGGCTGAGCGTCGGGCGGCGATGAACCGGGTCAACCCGGCCTTCATCCCGCGCAACCACCGGGTCGAGGCGGTGATCGAGGCGGCGATCTCACGTGACGACTTCGCGCCCTTCCACGAGCTCGTGACGGTGCTTGCCAAACCCTACGACGACCAGCCTGCCTTCGCGGCCTATGCAGACCCGCCGCAGGCGCACGAGCGCGTCCTTCGCACGTTCTGCGGCACCTGAGTCCGTCCGAAGCGTGGGGCCGGGCCGATGAGTTTCGAGGGCGAGAGGACCGAGGTTTCATCCCGTCCTGCGCGGGGATGGCGCCTCGCGTGCATCCTCGGTCTCGCGGCGGTCTTTGCCGGGCTGGCGTTGCTCTTCGTCCTCGCCCCGAGCATCGGTGCCGCGATCTTCGGCTTGCCCGCGCCGGAGGGCGTCGCGGTCGGCTATGTCCGGGCCATTGGGTTTCGCGACGCGGCGCTCGCGCTGATGCTCGCGGGGCTCGGGTGGCGGGCGCGCCAATCCGCCGTCGTTCTGGTCCTGCGCGTGAGCCTCGTGATCCCCGCCTGCGATTTCGTGCTCGTCGCATCCTCCGGTCCGTCGAACTGGCCGATCGCGCTGCATCTCGCGAGCGGGATCGTCCTTCTTTCTCTGTCGTTCTGCCTGCAACGCCCGGCGCGCGAGCCAGAACCGGCTCCCCGCCCGCGAGGTTGATCATCCACAGAGGAGATCCGCTCATGGCCGAGGCGCAGACGCCCACCACCGCTTTCCCGTCCCGGGCGATCGACGAGGGATCGCGCGACGCCGCCTCGGCGAACGCGGGCGGGCTGGCCTCCGGGCCGCGTGACACCGCGAGCGGTAGGATCAGGGAGACGCCCGCCGAGCCGATGGATCGGCTGGGCACCGAGGGCGCCATCGACGGCCCGCGCCTGACGCCGCAGGGCCGCACCGGCGAGGACGCGTCGGGTGAGGACGAGACCGATCCGATGGGCGGGGTGAAGACAGGTCAGACCGACAAGGCGGAGGGCTGATCCGCCGCGCTGCGATGGCGGATCGGGAAAGGCTCCGCAACGTGGTTTTCATCGGCTTTGGTATATCGTATTCCAAAGTATTCCCGCGTCACAGCAAGGGGTGCATCGATGAGCCAGACACTGAAGCCGGATCGCCCGATCTGGCCCCCCATCCCGGAGACGACCGTACCGCCGGACACCGCTCCGGCCGAGGCCGAGCCCACCGAGCGGGATGCCGCGTCCGCCGATCGTCCGGCGCCGGAATCCGCCGCCGGCAAGTTCAGCGCCTTCGAGGGATTCGGCTCCTTCTCCGGCTGAACGGACCCGCTCGTCGACGCCGACCGGGGCGCCGACGAGCCATCGCCGACCGGCACCGCTGGACTGCGTGGCTCCGGAGGTCGACTCATTTACGGAACGGGCATGGCGGCCCGATGCTCCGGCGGCGCTGCGGCGGCCTCGCTCCAGGATACGGCGAACAGAAGAAGGTCGCGGGTGTCGCGGCAATCCGAGGGCGGCATGCCCGAGAGGTGAAGGGTGGACCGGATCGCCGGGCTCAGCAGGCGGACGACGTCGTCGGAGGCCGCGAGCGTCAGGTCCGCCGCCTTGGCTCGGGCCTCGATCCGCGCGAGCCGGTTCATCGCGGTCCCCAGCACCGTGAACTCGGCCCTGTATCCATCGTCGAAGACGCCGACCAGAACCTCGCCGGCATGCAGCGCCATGGTGACACGCAGTTGCGGGCGGCCTTCACGCTCGCGCTCCGCATTCAACCCGCCGAGGCGTGCCGCGATCGTCTGGGCGCAGGCCAGGGCGGCTTGCGCTTGCGCCTGCGGTCGCCCGACGATGAACTGCGCCAGGATGCCGTCGCCCACATACTTGTCGACGATGCCACCGTGCTCCGTGACGGCCACGTGGGTCAGGGCACGGACGTCGAGCAGCGCCCGCACCACCTCCTCCTGGGCGTGATCCCGCGAGAAAGCCGAGAAGCCCCGCAGGTCGAGGCCGAACAGGCATGCGTGGCGGGACTGGACGGTGCCGACGCCGCCGACTTCCGCCAGTTCGCCTGCCACCCGGCCCGGCACGAAGCGCGCGAGGTTGGTGCGCTCCCGCTCCATCCGCAGGGCCGTGGTCACCGCCGCCTGAAGGCGGCGCACCCCGTCGATGACGACGACACTCGCGGCCAGGAAGGTCAGGAGGCCCGGCACCTCCTCCGCCAGCGTCACATGGGGGCCAAGCAGGGAGCTTTCCGCGGCCAGGACGACCAGCAGGATGGTGCCGCCCCAGGCCAGACTCACCAGACCCGCGAATGCGGCCGTGTGCCAGACCCGCATGGTGAGCCCCGTCTGGAGCAGCAGCAGGAAGGCCGGCAGGCGGCTCACCGCCGTGGCGGTCTCCTCCGTCTCGGCGGACCCCATCAGCATGTGCTCGACCACCAGGAGCAACGCCACGCCGGCATTGAGCAGTGTCGCGGTCCAGGCCAGCCATTCCGTCGTGCGCTCCGCCTCGCCGGCGCGATGCGATGTCCGCCAGTCGGTGATCCCGAGACCGAGGGAGACGAAGGCGTAGATCCCCAGCCCGATCCCATGAAGGGCCGAGTGGTTCGACCCGTCGTAGCCCTGCGCCGTGGCGAGCAGCACCAGCACGATGAGGAGATGCAGGACCAGAGACCGGCGCCCCGAGGCGGCCTGGAGCCCACGCAGGATGGCGGGATCCCCCAGGTTCGGACGGCGTCGGACTGGTAGGCGCATGACGGGGCGATCGATCTGGACGGGGGCGGCTCCTACCACACCTCGCGCAAGGCCGGCACCGCCCGCAGCTTCAGAGCGCTCCCTCGCGGATGGCGCCGGGGTCGGCCAGGGCATGCAGCAGGCGTGCCGCACTGTGGGCAAAGCGCAGGGTCACGGCCTTGCGCCGGGCGCCGCTCAGGGCGTGATCCGCCGGATCGCGCAGGATGGCGCCGCCAAAAGCGTCGGCGACGATGAGGCCCGCATCCTCCGGCGTCAGGGTGGTGGAGAGCGTCTCGGGGATCGCGAAATAGAAGCGGTCGCAATAATCGCGGTAGTCCGGCCATTTCCGGTCGGCGCGGAAATCGGCCACGCTCGACTTGATCTCCACGATGGTCAGCCGACCGGCCGGGCACAGGGCGATGACGTCGGCGCGCCGGCCGTTGGCCAGGGAGAATTCCGGGATCGTGACGTGCCCGAGTTCGGCAAAGAGCCGCCGGACCCCGCGCTGAACCTGGAGCGCGGTGGCCGACTGGCGCCGGTCGGGCGGGAGAATGACGTTCGCGAGGGCTGCTGACATGCGGTTCTGATGCGTGGACCACTGTCCCGAATCGGGACCTCGCCCAGGAAATCAGCCGCCATGCGGCTTGTCACCTGCGACCCGGTTGCGCGCATCGATCGGCCGTGTTCGGATCATGGCGACGGTGAGCGGATTTCGGCCCGGGAGACACGGACCTGCTTGACGATCGGCTCGAGGAACGGGAGCGGGCCACCGGCCGCGTCGTGCGTGAACTGCAGCGTCTGGAAGCGCTCGCCGCGCGTCGGCGATGGCGCGTACGCGTCCTGCGAGGCCTGCGTGGGTCCCTCGGGGCCGGCGCCACCCTGGCGACGCTGATCAAGCTGAAGCTGGCGGGATCCCTCGCGCTCAAGCTCGGGATCGCCGCCCTCGTGGGGCTCGGACTCGCCTGGCCCTTCGTTGCCCTGGCGGTGCTCTTCGTCTTCGGCCTCGTGCTGGCGATCCTGAGCCTGTTCGGGGAGGGCAACGTCGAGTGTCCCGACGGATCCTGCGATTGCGGCTGCGACCGGCGTGAGAAGCGGGCGGCTCGGCTGAAGCACCTCATCGCCCAGCGGCGGGCTTGGCTCGACGCGCCTTCGGGGGCTGCTCCGAGCGTCCTGCATCCGCGCCTTCCCTAGGGCACGAGGGCTTCCTTCACGGGGTGCAGGGCTGCGCGGATCGCGTCGAAGCCATCGGTCAGTGCGGCGGGCCCCGGCTGGAGGATCAGCGGCGACTTGATCTCGTGGATGCGCCCTGAAGCCACGGCCGGGATCGCGTCCCAGCCCGGACGTGCGCGGATGCGGTCGGGGTTCACGCGCTTTCCGCACCAGGAGGCGAGGATCACGTCCGGCCGCGCCGCGATCACGGCCTCCGGCGTGACGATCCGGTCCTTGGCCGCCGGCTGGCGACTGAGATCGGCGAAGACATCGTCGCCTCCCGCTTGCGCGATCAGGTCCGAGACCCAGCCGATGCCCGAAATCATGGGCGCGTCCCATTCCTCGAAATAGACACGCGGCCGCGGCCGGCCGAGGTTTTTGGAAGCCGCGTCGTCGATGCGCCCGGAAAGCCGCGTGGCGAGGGCATCGGCTTCCCCCGGCGCGCCGACCAGCGCCCCGAGGGTGCGGATCATCGCGAGGCAGCCGGGCAGATCGCGCTGGTTGAAGAGGTGCACGGCGATGCCCGCGCGGGCCAGATCGGCCACGATCTTAGCTTGGAGATCGGAGAAGGCGAGGACGAGGTCCGGGCAGAGCGCCAGGATCTTGGGAATGTCCGCGGAGGTGAAGGCCGAGACACGCGGTTTCTCCCGCCGGACCCGCGCCGGCCGCACGGCATAGCCGGACACGCCGACGATGCGGTCCTCCTGCCCCAGCAGGTAGAGCGTCTCGACGGTCTCCTCCGTCAGGCAGACGATGCGCTCGGGCGGAAACCGGCGCACCGCGCCTCAGCCCTTGAAATAGGCGAGCAGCCCGGCGCCCGGTGCCAACATCAGAAAGGCCCAGGCGAGGGCCGAAGTCACGTTCGCGATCTGGAACGGCAACCGCTTGACCCCGAACACACCGGCGACCAGCGGGACGACGGCGCGGGCCGGGCCGATGAAACGGCCGATCACGATGCCGCCGGCGCCCCATTTCCGGCAGAACGCCTCCGCGCGTTCGACGATCGCGGGGTAGCGCCGCATGGGCCACATCTGCTTGGCGCCCTCCTTGTAGTGGTGCCCGAATTCGTAAGAGACCCAGTCGCCGAGCGCCGCCCCGAGCGCCCCGGCGAGCATCACCGGCCAGAACGGGATGCCGACCGTCCCCATCAGGGCACCGATGCCCAGCAGCAGGACGGTGGCGGGCACCAGCAGCGAGAGGAACGCGAGGGATTCGCAGAAGGCGAGAACGCCGACGATGAGCGGTGTCCAGGCCTGGTTCGCCTCCACGAAGGCGAGGGTGCTGGAGCGCAGGGAATCGAAGTCCATGGATCTCGCTTGTCGTCGCGGGCGTATCGCTGTGGCTTAAGCTCTGTGCCAGGGCAAGGGCTCTGCGCCAGGGCAAGAGCTCTGCGCCAGGGCAAGCGGCCTGGATCGCGGTGAGGGGTGCGAGGGCAGGAAAAACTGGAGTAAGGGCTTGGCCTGACCGATCCGTCGCCGTGGGCCTACCGGAGAGACCGGCTTGAACATCCTCTCGATTCAGTCGCACGTCGCCTTCGGCCACGTGGGCAACGCCTCGGCGGTGTTTCCGATGCAGCGCCTCGGCGTCGAGGTCTGGGCGATCCACACGGTGCAGTTCTCCAACCACACCGGCTACGGCGCCTGGCGCGGGCGGGTCTTCGACGGCCCTGCGATTGAGGATCTCGTTGCCGGCATCAAGGAGCGCGGCGTGCTCGGCGCTTGCGATGGCGTGCTCTCGGGCTACATGGGCTCGGCCGATATCGGCACCGCCATCGTGGCGGCGGTGGCCTCCGTGCGCGCGGCCAACCCCAAAGCGCTCTATGCCTGCGATCCCGTGATGGGCGACACGGACCGAGGCATCTACGTGCGCCCCGGCATTCCCGAATTCATGCGCGACCAAGCGGTGCCCGCCGCCGATATCGTGACGCCGAACCAGTTCGAGCTGAATTACCTCTCGGGGCTGCCCACCGGTACCTTGGCGCAGGCCAAGCACGCGGTGGCCGCGGTCCAGGCGCTCGGGCCGCGTGTCGTCCTCGTCACCTCCCTCGTCACCGACGACACCCCCGCCGAGGCCATCGACCTGATGGCCGGTGAGGGCGGCCGGTTCTGGCGCCTGCGCACGCCACGCCTGCACCTCGACGTGAACGGGGCCGGGGATGCCATCGCGGCGCTTTTTCTGGTGCATTACGCCCGCACCGGCTCGGCCGCCCTGGCGCTCGGCATGGCGGGTGCCTCCGTCTACGGGCTTCTGCGGCGCACGGCTGAGGCCGGTTCGCGCGAGATCCTCACCGTGGCGGCCCAGGACGAGTTCGTGGCGCCGAGCGAGACGTTCCCGGTGGAGACGGTCTAAGCTCCGGGGAGCATCCGCCCGGAGAACCCGCCCATGCCGCGCCGCTTCGTGACCCTCGACGTCTTCACCGACACCGCGCTCACCGGAAATCCGCTGGCCGTGGTGCTGGATGCCGAGGGGCTCGACTCGGCCGCGATGCAGGCGATCGCGGCCGAGTTCAACCTCTCCGAGACGGTGTTCGTGTTGCCCCCGGAGGTGCCGCGCCACCGGGCGCGCCTGCGCATCTTTACACCGGCCTCCGAGTTGCCCTTCGCCGGCCATCCCACCCTCGGCACCGCCGTGCTCCTGGCGCTGCGCGACCGGCGGGCGGGCCTGACCGACGCCGTGGCCTTCGGGCTTGAGGCGACGCTCGGCACGCTGGCCTGCGTGGTCGAGCCGGGCGAAGGGCGCGGCACTGGACGCTTCAAGATGCCGGTGCTGCCGGAATTTCTCGGCGACGGGCCGGCGGCGGCCCTGGTGGCCGCTGCCCTCGGCCTGGAGCCAGCGGAGATCGGTTTCGCGCGCCACGCGCCCAGCAGGCACGGGGCGGGCCCAAGCTTCCTGTTCGTGCCGGTCGCGACCCGGGCGGTCCTCGATGGTGCCCGCGTGATGTCGGCCGCCCTCGATGAACTCGGCCCGCCTGTGGCACTCTATTGTTACGCACCGGACCCGGAGGGCGTCGGTCATCGCTACCAGGCCCGGATGTTCGCCCCTCAACTCGGTATCTCTGAAGACCCGGCCACCGGCTCGGCGGCAGCGGCGTTTGCCGGCGTGATGATGCAGTTCGAGCCCCTTGGGGACGGCGAGCACGACATCGTCCTGCGCCAGGGCGTCGCGATGGGCCGCCCCAGCACCATCGGGGTGCAGCTCTGCATCGAGGCGGGCGCCCTGCGCTCCGTGGAGATCAGCGGCAGCGCCGTGCTCGTCAGCGAAGGAACCCTGCTTGTCTGACGCCTTCTCGCTGAAACGCCTTCGTCGCCTCACCGCCCGGCTGGTTCCGCATCGATGGGTCTGGGCCGAAGACAACCGGGATGCCATCGCGCAGAACTGGAACCGCCGCCGTGCCGCCGCGCCGAATATGTTCGACGGCTCGGTCCTCCTGGCCTGCGCCTGCCGGATCGAAGGTGATGCGTGTGATGTCGACCTGTTCGAGACCGCCTACTCGCGCTTCCTCGGCTTTCGCGACGCGGGCTCGCCCGATTCAACCGTGACCAACGCCTTCGCGGCTGTGGTGCCGTGGACGGCGGACGGAGCCGCGCTTCTCGGCATCATGGGCTGTCACACCGCCAATGCCGGCCAAGCCTACTTCCCCTGCGGCACGCCCGACCGGAACGACCTTCGCGACGGCGATTGTGTCGATCTCGCCGGCAGCGCGCTGCGAGAACTGCGCGAGGAGACGGGCATCGTCTTGGAGCCCAGCATCGTCTTGGAGCCCGGCAAGCCGGAGGATTGGGTCCTCGTCAGCGGACACGGCCAGAGGGCCTTTCTGCGTCCCATCCGGTTTGCCGAGGACAGCGCGACGCTTCTCGCCCGCATGGAAGCGCATCGCCAAGCGGAGAAAGCCCCGGAGCTCGCGGGCTTCCTGGCCGCTCGGGGACCGAGCGACATCGATGCCGCCCGGATGCCTGGCTTCGTGCGCGCCTATCTGGCCCACGAATTTTCCGGTCGCTACGGGTAGCCGTAGCGTGCCTTCGCCGCCGCGAGCAGGCCGAGCGCCTCGCGCTCGCGTCCACCCTGGCAGGCGCCCGCCGCATTGCGAAGGTCTGCGCTGAAACGCTCGCCCACGGGTGAGTTCAGGTTGCCCGTGGCGACGTCGCTGTCCACCACGGCCTGGGTGCGGGCGATGGCCGGACCGCAGCCGCTGCCTTGCGGAAGGGAGGCGACGGCCGGTGTGGCGACCGCCGGCGCGGCGGTGGGCGCCGACGCGGTCGGCTTGCAGGCACCGAGCGATACGGCGGCGAGGAGGGTGGCGACGGCGAGGCTGACGCGGGACACGGGGGCTCCTGACATCACAGCGCGCCGTGGCTACGGCACAGCTTGGATCAAGGCCGGTTCTGGCCCGTGCCGGACGGCCGGTCAATCAGCCCAATGGCGGCTTTTCGCGTCGGGCCGAGGGGAGGGCGGCAGTGGGGCCGCCCTCGAGCCGCAGGCTCATTTCGCCTTGTCGGCGATCGCCTTCAGGCCGGAATCGTAGATGCCCGTGATGGCATCGACCGCGACCGGGTCCGGCGCGCCCTTGGCCTTGAAGCTGCCGGTCCAGTTCACCGTGGAGCCTGTGCCCTTCGGTACGACGGAGATCGTGGAGCTGTAGTCGGTCACCGGCAGCGGCCCGGAGACGATGGCGTAGGTGTAGCTCATGGCCTTGTCGTCGCGCGCAGTCTGCGACTCGACGATGGTACCGCCGCCCTTCAGGTTGAGGGTGCGCAGGGTCTTGCCGCCATCCTTGGACAGGGCGCACTTCTCGATAGCCGGGTGCCATTGGCCGATCCCGCAGAAATCGCCGATCGTCGACCAGACCTTGGCCGGGGGCGCCGCGACGTCGACGGACTTGGCGACGTCGAGGGCGAAACCCGGCACCGTTCCGGCCAGAAGCGCGAGGGCGGGGAGCGCGAGGGTGCGCGAAAGCGTCCGCTGCATGATGGGGATTCCTTCCTGGTTTTTCTTGCGACGTTGTTGTCGCGAACTTTTATCGTGGGCGGACGGATTGTTCTGGCCGCCGGGCCGTGTGCGGCCCACTCGCCAAGCTAGGCGGCGATTCCGGAACGGCAATGCGTGCGGGCGGAACTTCCCCAAGCTTTCGCGCTGCCGGGCATGGCAATGGCGGCATGAGATCCTTCGTTCAGGCGCTCGCGGCGCGAATGAGTGTCGCGGCACGATGTCAGGTTGCGCATGCGTAGCCGTCGCCGTTCCCCCGAACATCGACCGTATATTGCCGGAAGATCGCGTTGGAACTCGACATGTAGGTGTAGACGAGTTGCGGAAGAAACGGCTTGTAGGTGATCGTCAGGTAGGCGAGGGCGCCCGCGTCGTTGTCCTTGAGAACGGACAGGGCCGACGTCTGCATGTCGCCTTCGAGATAGGTCATGTTGCCGGGACACATCCGGATCGCGCCGCTGACGCGCTGAATCGATGCCATCCCGAAGGTCACGTCGGGAAAGTTCACGAGGACGTTGGGCATCCGGTCCTTGAGCAGGTTCATGGTCGCGGTCACGCAATCGGTGCCCCGCCACGCCAGCGCGGTGTTCGTCGTCGTGTTGGCCGGACAGGACGTCAGCGTATGCGTCAGGAAGGTCGAGGCGCGCTCCGCGTCACGCTTGGCGTAGAACATGAAGCTGAGGTCGAGGGTGACGGCGAAGAGGGTCAACAGCACCGTGCTGATGAGGGCGAACTCCACCGCGATCGCGCCGTCGCGCGCGGCCCGGAAGCGAGGGAGGAGGCCAAGGGTCGTGATGCGAGGCCGCCACTTCATGGTGTCGGGCGCCTGAAGACCACCGAGGCCTTCACCGTGAGGGTCGGGAACATCGGCAGGATGTTGATGACGCTGGACGAGGAGCGCAGCAGAAGCACGTCGTTTGTGGAGCCGGGATCGAAGATCGTCCCGGTGATGGGGGTCGCGCTCGTGGGCACGTTCGCCAAGGGCTGCATCTCCAGCTTGAGGGTGTCGAGGCATGTCTGGGAGAAGATGGTCTGGGCGCAGAGGATGTTCTTGTAGGCCTCCTTCTGCCCGAGCAGCAGCGCCGTCTCGGGACTGGCCGCGGATTGGTAGAGGGCATCGCTCAGGGTGCTGCGCATCACGTGAAAGCTGAAATATTGCAGGATCGAGAGCAGGATCAGGATGAACGGCAGGCAGAGCAGGCTGAACTCGACTGAGGTCGCGCCGCCGGTCTGGCGCAGGATCGAGCCGGAACGCCGGTCCGCCCGGGTCGAGGCAGCCCGCGCGCGGAGCCTCGACCTCATGGGCAGGTGCCGCGACAGATCCGGAGATAGTCGATCAGACCTCCATAGGTATCCTGTCGTCCAGCCGCCCTCCAGCTGACCCGGTAGGTCCCCTGCCGCGTCACCGTGAAGTTGATCTTCCGCTCGATCCAGGCATTGGCCCAGATGCAGGCATCGAGAAGATTGGACTGCGTGAAGTTCGCGTCCGACTGTCCATCGACATAGACCTCGATCCGGAAGGTCTGGCCGTCGTCCGTCGCCTCGCGGACGGTAGATTCCTTGAGCGCGCGCGCAGCGAAATTGTCCCGGGCCGTGCCCTTGGGCTTGGTCAGGTCCGAGCAGATCGGCTGCGTGCCATATCCGCTCGTATCGATGTAACCCTGCCGGGCCACGTACCAGTATCGGATCTCGTGATCCCCTGCGTCCAGCGCCATCGTCCGCGTCATGGCGGAGTTGGCCTGACAGTTCGCGGTGTTACGATTGGCGGAGGTGCTGCAATCGCTGTCGAGTTCGGCAAAGAAATCGCCGTTCTTCACGGCGTTGCCCGCGAGTGCACGCTGTCCGTTGATCTCCACGCCGGCATTGGTCGTGGTCCACCCGTTCCAGTTCTTCAGAACATCCCACGCGTTCGGCGCGACCGAGTGGTTGACCTCGAACGACTCGGAAAAGAGCAGCTTGGATTCGCCTGTCCCGGTCCCGTCCGAGACCGGGATCAGTGGGCAATCACGTGAGACGGAGAAATCCAGGTTCGGCTGCGGCAGGAACCCGCTCAGCACGGATTTGAAGGTTCCGGCGTTCTCCACGTGAACGTTCGTCAGCGAGATCGTCGGCGTTTTGGAGACCACATCGGTGATTGCCTTCTCCTTCAGGTTGGCGGTCATAATCGTCTGGATGTCGGGTGTATAATTCTTCGTCAGATCGGTCTTTCGCTGCGTCCTGACATAGATTGCCGCCTGATTGCAGGCGAGTTCCGTGGCGCTGGTCAGTCGTTGCTTGTAGGCGGTGGCCCGCGTCATCTCGACTGCCCCGCTCACCGCAGCGAGGAGCACCGGCAGCGCGAGGGCAAAGATGACGGCGATCGAGCCGGAATCGTCGTCGTTGAATGTCGTCACCGGTTCCGACCTGCCCACACGTATGCGTTGCCGGCCAAAGTCTCGGTGAAACGCTAAGACTTCGTGACTCGACACCGGAGTTTTGCGCTTAGCCAGGGTTTTTCGCCGCGTCTCTGTGCGACGATCCGTGGTTTCGGAAATTCCCTGCGAGAAAGTATCGCCGGCCTGCCAGATCAGGCTGCGGTTGCTACCTAATGCAGCAGGAGATCCTCTGTCGCGTATCTTAAGACCAGACGCTTTGTACGATTGCCGACGAAAGCGGTGCCGCCGGGCCCACGAAATTGCTTGCCGTTCTCGAAAGGTATCCAGGCCGATCTCGGGTCGCTCCGGCCGATCGCGGGCCTGCCTCCGTGCCCGGGAACCACGCTCGACAGCCTAGGATTGCGCAGTCGGTGTCTCCAGCAAGGATGCATGCGTCCGAGCCTGCGCCGAAGCTTGTCAAGCCGGCGTTCAAGGTCTACGGAACTCGCCTTCGCAATGGCTTCGCGCGCCCCTTAGACGTGCCGTTGCCCCTCGGGAGAGACGAGCCTTGGCCAGCGCCGGCTCCACGCGCCGCATTACCGCCGCCGCATTCGCGGTCGTGCGGTCGCGCGCGTCTCTTGCCGCCCTGCTTCTCCTTACCCGCCCCTGAGGGCCGTCCGGGCGCCTGCGCCTGGGCTCTCAGGGGATTGTCTTTCACGAGACCCGCGCCGGCATCGCAACGCCGCACGGGCTGCCTCGACTCCAGAGGTGCCGTTCCCCGACCGGGACAGCGCCGCGACAGGATTTTTCCACATGACCGCTTCCGCGATTCCGGTACCCCAGGCGACGCCCAAGGACCGCGTCCTGATCTTCGACACCACCCTGCGCGACGGCGAACAATGCCCCGGCGCCACCATGACCCTCGACGAGAAGCTGGCGGTCGCCGAACTCCTCGACGCGATGGGCGTCGACATCATCGAGGCGGGCTTCCCCATCGCCTCCAACGGCGACTTCGAGGCCGTGGCGGAGATCGCCCGTCGGGCCAAGCGCGCCACCATCGCCGGGCTGGCGCGGGCCATTCCGGCGGACATCGCGCGGGCCGGCGAGGCGGTACGTGCAGCGAGGCGCGGGCGTATCCACACCTTCGTCTCGACCTCGCCGATCCACCTCGCGTACCAGATGCGCAAGTCCGAGGACGAGGTCGTCGAGATCATTCTGAAGACCGTGGCACAGGCCCGCGACTTGGTCGAGGACGTGGAATGGTCGGCCATGGACGCGACCCGTACGCCGATCGATTATCTCTGCCGATGCGTTGAGGCGGCGATCCGCGCGGGCGCGACCACCATCAACCTGCCCGACACCGTCGGCTACGCCACGCCCGACGAGTACCGCCAGATGTTCCGCGACGTGCGCGGGCGGGTGCCGAACGCCGACAAGGCGATCTTCTCCGTGCATTGCCATGACGACCTCGGGCTCGCCATCGCCAACTCGTTGGCCGGAGTCGAGGGCGGCGCCCGCCAGGTGGAATGCACGATCAACGGCATCGGCGAGCGCGCCGGTAACGCCGCTCTGGAGGAGATCGTCATGGCGATCCGCACCCGCAGCGACGTGATGCCCTACGAGACCGGCATCGAATCGACGATGCTGACCCGCGCCTCCAAGCTCGTCAGCCACGCCACCAACTTCCCAGTGCAGTACAACAAGGCCATCGTCGGCCGGAACGCCTTCGCGCATGAGAGCGGCATTCACCAAGACGGCATGCTCAAGCACACTGAGACCTACGAGATCATGACGCCCGCCTCGGTTGGCGTCGCCAAGACATCCCTGGTCATGGGCAAGCATTCAGGGCGCGCCGCCTTCCGCGCGAAGCTGGAGGAGCTCGGCCTGAGCCTCAGCGACAACCAGGTTCAGGACGTGTTCGAGCGCTTCAAGGCGCTCGCCGATCGCAAGAAGCATGTCTACGACGAGGACATCGAGGCGCTCGTCGATCAGAACCTCGCTACGGCGCATGACCGCATCCGCCTCGTCTCGCTGTCGGTGATCGCCGGCACGCGCGGGCCGCAGCGCGCCACCCTCAAGCTCGATATCGAGGGGCGTGTCGTCACCGAGGAGGCCGACGGCAACGGGCCTGTGGATGCGGTCTTCAACGCGATCCAGGCCCTCGTGCCCCACGAGGCCGACCTCGAATTGTATCAGGTCCATGCGGTCACCGAAGGCACGGACGCCCAGGCCGAGGTCTCGGTCCGCCTGAAGAGCGGCGAGCGCAGCGTCACGGCCCGCGGTGCCGATCCCGACACCCTCGTGGCCTCGGCTCGCGCCTACCTCTCGGCGCTCAACAAGCTCTCCGCCTCGGCGACCCGCCTGCACGCTCAGAGCCCAGCCTCGGCTTAGCCGAGAAAATATCGCCCCGGGGGTGGACACCCCCGGGGGCCTTTGGTATCAGCCCCCTCGTCGAGGCGGACTTGGTGGCCGCAGCGACCGCCGCAAGGCGATGGGTGCATAGCTCAGTTGGTAGAGCAGCTGACTCTTAATCAGCGGGTCCAAGGTTCGAACCCTTGTGCACCCACCAAGCATTTCAATAACTTAAACGAATTTGCAGCCCAGCCTTAGCAGACTGGGGCTGCAACTGGGCTGCAACGGATCCATGCTGGCATGTTCGCTGATCCGTCATACTCACATCACTTT
>NZ_JAQGKL010000104.1 GCF_028290105.1 Methylobacterium sp. | reverse complement strand
AGCCCGCGCGACGCGCTGATGCCCGCAATGTCGCGGTTGAACCATTCGTTGCGCACGGGATCGGGGGCCGGCACGAACATCGTACGCGGTTCGGATCCGCGCAGGATGCCGGTGACGCCGGTGGGTCCGGCAATCTGACCGGCGGCGCGACTCGCGGGGGCCTTCAACTCGGTCGGCACGAAGCCGCGATTGACCAGGACCGTACCGCCCCCGTCGAGCTGGAACGGCGTCAGGACATAATAGCCCTGGAGGGCCCGGCCCGGGACTTCGCCGGCGGCCAGCCCGTGAACCAGGGTCTCGGCGTCATGCACGAAGGTCCCGGTCGCGCGAACGCGCCGGAACTCGTCGCGCTCCGCATTCCACGTGTCCGGCGCGGGCAGGGCAGCCGGCGGCTCGACCTTGGAGCGCGCCAGGATGCGGTCGATGAGCGCCTCTTTCTCGGCCTTGCGGCCCAGTTGCCACGTACCGAGGGCGATCAGGATGCCGAGACACAGCAGCGAGACCAAGCCGGGCGCAAGGAGGCTGCGCCAGGCACCGGGTCGGATCGACGAAGCCATCACTAGCGAAAGCGTCCCTGCTCGGCCTTGTTGGTGAACTGAAGGGCCGCCAGGATTCCCTTCAATGGTCGCACCATTGCGAGGCTCAGGCCGATGGAGAGCGTGCCCGCCACAAGGGCGTGCACCCAGATCGGCGGCTCGTAGGTGATCTCCATCCAGAGCGCCAGACCGACCACGAAGATGCCCACGATGGACATGACGAAGAACGCAGGGCCGTCGCCGGAATTGAAGCTGTCATAGTCGAGGCCACACACCTCGCACGAGGGGCGGAAGGTGAGGAAGCCGTCGAACATGTGCCCCTCGCCGCAACGCGGGCAGCGACCTCGCAGACCGGCGGAAATGGGTGACGGTGTCGGCCGCGATACGTCCAAGATGGAAAACTCCTCGGCCGACGAGACGCCGGCCCATCAGGATATGGGACGTTGCCGGGTGCTGTTCACGCGCCAGACATGAAAAAGGGCGGCTCGCGCCGCCCTCTTCAATCCTGGCATGCGGTCAGAGCCGCTCTCAGTGCGCGCCGTGACCGGCACCCCAGACGTAGATCGAGGCGAAGAGGAACAACCAGACCACGTCCACGAAATGCCAGTACCAGGCCGCGAACTCGAACCCGAGATGCTGACGCACCGTGAACTGGCCGAGATAGACGCGATAGAGGCAGATCGACAGGAAGATCGTTCCGATGATCACGTGGAAGCCGTGAAAGCCCGTCGCCATGAAGAAGGTCGAGGCGTAGATGCTGCCGGAAAAGCCGAAATGCGCATGGGCGTATTCGTAGGCTTGGCAGGCGGAGAACAGCACGCCGAGAACGATCGTCAGCCAGAGGCCGTACTTCAGACCCTTCCGGTCATCGTTCAGGAGCGCGTGGTGCGCCCAGGTGATGGTCGTGCCGGAGGTCAGCAGGATCAACGTGTTGAGCAGAGGCAGATGCCAGGGGTCGAACGCCTCGATGCCCTTGGGCGGCCAGGTGCCACCCGTGAAGTCGACGCGTGAGGCCTGGATCGGATCGGCGGTGTAGAGCGCGGCTTCGAAATAGGCCCAGAACCAGGCCACGAAGAACATCACCTCGGAGGCGATGAACATGATCATGCCGTAGCGATGGTGGAGCTGCACCACGCGGGTGTGATCGCCGGTCTCGGCCTCGTGGACGACGTCCTTCCACCAAGCGAACATCACGTAGAGAACGCCGAGGGTGCCGGCACCGAAAATGTAGGGGCCCGGGGTGAGCGTGCCGATCTGCAGGCTCTTCATCCAGAACACGGCGCCAAACGCCATCAGGAACCCCGAGAAGGCGCCGATGAGCGGCCACGGACTCGGGGCCAGAATGTGGAAATCGTGATTTTTGGCGCTCGCCTCGGCCATCTAACTTTTCTCCTACCCCCGACCTCCGGGTCGTTGCCGACCCGCGATCCACTGAAAGCGTATCCTGGACCGGGTTGCCCCGGATTGTTGTGCCGAACCCTTACCCAGGGTCGCCTGCCGTTGTCACGCGGACGCGATCAAAAATTCGATTTCGTCCCCGTGCCACCCGTCGTCGCCAGCGCGGCGGTGGGCTGACCGTTCTTCGACGCGAAATAGGTGTAGGACAGCGTCATCTCCGAGAGATGCGCGGTGTTGGAATCCTTGCGCACGTCCGGATCGATGTAGAACACCAGCGGGAAGTCCATCGTTTCGCCGGGTTGCAGCGTCTGCTCGTTGAAGCAGAAGCACTCTACCTTCACGAAGAACCCCCCCATCAGCCCGGGCTGCACGTTGAAGGTCGCGATCCCGGTGGACGGCGTGGTGCCGATGTTCTTCACGCGGAAGAACACCGTCTTGGTCGCGCCGAGGCGAGCTTCGACCTTCGGGGTCTCAGCCTGGAAGCGCCACGGCAACGCGGAGGAAACGTTGGTGTCGAACCGGACCAGCATGCTGTCGTCGAGGGCCGCGGCCGTCGGCGCGAGGCCGGTGCGCGGCGTGCCGTCGTAGCCGGTCGCCTTGCAGAACATGTCGTAGAGCGGCACGGATGCGAAGGCGAGGCCGACCATTCCGAAGGCGAGCCCGGCGCAGGCGAAGGCCGTAACGCCGGCCTTGCTGGCACCGGCTCTGCGAGGCGTGACGTCTTTCCGATCGGTCATGAGGCTCCCTCGCATTTCCGTAAGTTCAGATCGGGCGGTTGAGGACCTGGGGACCGAGCTTGGCGATCGTCAGCACGTAGAAGATCGTGACCAGCGCGAACAGGACCGCCGCGATGGCGATGGAGCGCTTGCGTCGGCGCTGCGTTTCCTCGGGCGTCAGGGGGCGCGGCAGGCCGGGGCGCTCGCTCACAAGACCACCGCGCGGAACAGGCCGAGGCTCTGCTCGGCCAGCAGGGCGGCGAACATCAGGAACAGGTGCAGGATCGAGAAACCGAACATGCCCATAGCCGCCTTGCGCTCCGGCTCGCCCTCGCGGTTGCGAAACACCTGCAGGCTGAAGGCCACCATGCCGAGGCCACCGACGAAGGCCGTGACCGCATAGAGCCAGCCACCGAAGCCGAGTGCCACGGGCGCGAGGCCGAGCGGGAACAGCAGGACAGAGTAGGCGATGATCTGGCGGCGGGTGGATTGCGGCCCGGCCACGTTCGGCATCATCGGGATGCCGGCCTTGGCGTAATCGGCCGACTTGA
>NZ_JAQGKL010000084.1 GCF_028290105.1 Methylobacterium sp. | reverse complement strand
CGACCACCGGCCTCGGGCGCCGCGCCCCTAGCGCCGAGCGCCTACTGGACGAGCCGAGGTCCGCCCGTCTGCACCTTCTCGTTCTCGGACATGATCCCGAGGCGCTTGGCCACCTCTGTGTAGGCCTCGATCAGGCCGCCGAGATCCTTGCGGAAACGATCCTTGTCCAGCTTGTCCGAAGACTTGATGTCCCAGAGCCGGCACGAATCAGGGGAGATTTCGTCGGCGACGACGATCCGCATCATGTCGCCTTCCCAGAGGCGGCCGGTCTCGATCTTGAAGTCCACGAGGCGGATGCCGACGCCGAGGAAGAGCCCGGACAGGAAATCGTTGACTCGGATCGCCAGGGCCATGATGTCGTCGATCTCCTGCGGGGTCGCCCAGCCGAAGGCCGTGATGTGCTCTTCCGACACCATGGGATCGTTCAGCGCATCGTTCTTGTAGTAGAACTCGATGATCGAGCGCGGCAGCTGCGTGCCTTCTTCGAGGCCGAGGCGGGTGGCGAGCGAGCCGGCGGCGACGTTGCGCACCACCACTTCGAGGGGGATGATCTCGACTTCGCGGATCAACTGCTCGCGCATGTTGAGGCGGCGGATGAAGTGGGTCGGCACGCCGATGTCGTTCAGGTGCGAGAAGACGAATTCCGAGATCCGGTTGTTCAGCACGCCCTTGCCGTCGATGACCTCGTGCTTCTGCGCGTTGAAGGCGGTGGCATCATCCTTGAAGTGCTGGATGAGCGTTCCCGGCTCCGGACCCTCGTAGAGGACCTTCGCCTTGCCCTCGTAGATGCGACGGCGGCGGTTCATAGGCGTGTACCGTGGTTTGAGGAAGTCCATGGGCCGTGACTCCTTCGGACTGGACGATGCGGAATCCGCGGCGTGGCGGCCACTCGTGAGGAGGCCGGGCCGAGAGACACGTCTGTACGCCGAAAGCCTCCCCGACCGTGGCGCAAACTACCCGAAGCAGGCTGGCAGCACAACGCGTTAGCCCGGAGGGCTGGGGTGCGCCGCGCCGTACGCGGGCTGGAACGCCGGGATGCGGCGGCCGGGCCCGCGCCGGTCAGGGAGCCGGCGTCTTGGCCGGAAAGCGGCAGAGATCGGCGATCGGACAGCGGTAGCACTCGGGCTTGCGGGCCTTGCAGATGTAGCGCCCGAACAGGATCAGCCAGTGATGGGCGTTGAGCCGGTAGGGGCCTGGGACGATGGCCTCCAGGCCGGCCTGGACCTTGTCCGTGGTGGGAGCGCGCACGAGGGGGATGCGGTTCGAGACCCGGAAGATGTGGGTGTCGACCGCGATGGTCTCCTCGCCGAAGGCGACGTTGCGCACCACGCTCGCGGTCTTGGTGCCGACGCCGGGCAGCACTTCGAGATCCTCCCGCGCCCGCGGCACCTCGCCCCCGTGCCGCTCGACCAGGATGCGCGAGAGCGCGATGACGTTCTTCGCCTTGGTGTTGAACAGCCCGATGGTGCGGATGAAGTCGCGCACCCGCTCCTCGCCCAGCGCCAGCATGGCCTGCGGCGTATCGGCGATCGCGAACAGTGGGGCGGTGGCGAGGTTGACGCTGCGGTCCGTAGCCTGGGCCGACAGCACCACGGCGACCAGCAGCGTGAAGGGATTCTGGAACTCGAGCTCGGCGCGCGGCTCCGGATTCGCCCCGGACAACCGCGAAAAGATCTCGGCCACCGTCTCGGGGCCGACCGCGTCAGGCGGGGCTTCGGCGGCTGCGACGATCGGCGCGGCGAGGCGGGCGGAGATCGGCGATTTCCGCGGTTTGGTCGGCTGTCGGCTGCGCATCCCCGCGTTATATTGCGTCGATGGCGAGCGGCAATCATCACGTCTCTGCGACAGGCCTGCACCCGGACGGCCTCGATCCCGACAGCATGGATCGGCCGGTCTTCCAGGCGACCATCCGGCCGCACCAATCCCTGAGCCATGACGGCTTCCGCATCGTCATGGTGCTGTGCTGCGCCGTCTCCCTCGTCACCTCCATCGCCTGCGTCCGGGCCGGCTACTGGCCCGTGGCCGGCTTCTTCGGCCTCGACATGCTCGCGCTCTACGCGGCGCTGAAGGTCAGCTTCCGGCGCGGCCGCTCGTTCGAGGAAGTGGTGATCTCGCCGATCGAAGTGATGCTGGCCCGGGTCACCCATCGCGGCGAGCGCCGGGAATGGCGCTTCAACCCGCTTTGGACAAAGCTCACCAAGGTCGAGGACGATGAGTATGGGATGCAGACCCTGACCCTCGTCTCGCGCCGCGAATTCGTGGTGGTCGCCCGCGACGCCTCGCCCCCGGAGCGGGAAGTGATCGCCGACGGCCTGACCCGGGCCCTGGCGAAGGTGAAGAAGGGGTACTGAGCGGACGGTTCGAGCCTCGGTGTCGCTGCCCACGCCGCCCTCGCGGAGCGTTCGGACTGCGCCACGACCGGTCGGCCGAGCCCTCCCGGACATGACCAATCCGTCATGAACCGGCCAGCCTCGCGCAAAGTGTGATCCCCTAGGCTTTCCGCCTCGAACGCGAGGGCAGGAGGTCGAATGGGCATCGGCGAAAAGGCCGGTTTCGCAAGCGCAGGCGAGGCCCTATCACTCGCTCCCATGCGCCTGCTCATCATCGAGGACGACCGTGAGGCGGTCGCCTATCTGGTCAAGGCCTTTCGCGAGGCCGGTCACGTCCCCGACCACGCCACCGACGGGCTCGACGGCTACGCGCTGGCGCGCGAGGGCGACTACGACGCGCTCATCGTCGACCGCATGTTGCCCAAACTCGACGGCCTGTCGCTGATCCGCTCCCTGCGGGAACAGGGCGTGACGACGCCCATCCTCATCCTGTCCGCCCTCGGTCAGGTCGACGACCGCGTGAAGGGGCTTCGGGCGGGGGGCGACGATTACCTGCCCAAGCCCTACGCCTTTTCGGAACTGCTCGCCCGGGCCGAGGTCCTGGCGCGGCGGCGCGCGAGTCCCGGCGGGACAACCGAGGCCACCGCCTACCGCGTCGGCGACC
>NZ_JAQGKL010000080.1 GCF_028290105.1 Methylobacterium sp. | reverse complement strand
GCCGCGGACCGATCTCGTGACGACGGGCCGGCGCACTTCGCGCCGCAGGAGGACATCACATGCAGATCGGGCGTAAGCGGGCCTGGGAGATGCCCGAACATCTCGCGACGCCGGAGAGCGTCTTTCTCGACCGGCGCAGCCTGCTCGGCGGTGCGGCAGGCCTGGCGGCCGCGTCGCTGATCAGCACGGACGCCGCCCTCGCGGCCGCCGACCCCACCGCCGACCACTATCCGGCCAAGCGCAACGAGGCCTACACCCTCGACCGCGCCCTGACGCCGGAGAAGTTCAGCGCGGATTACAACAACTTCTACGAATACGGCACTTCGAAATCGGTGTTGCCCGCCGCCAACGTCCTGAAGACGCGACCCTGGACCGTGACCATCGACGGGCTTGTCGAGAAGCCTATGACGCTGGGCGTCGACGACATCATCCGGAAGGTCACGCTGGAAGAGCGCCTCTACCGGCACCGCTGCGTCGAGGCTTGGTCGATGTCGGTGCCCTGGACCGGCTTTCCCCTCTCCAAGCTCGTGGCGCTCGCCAAGCCGACCTCGGGGGCGAAATACATCCAGATGCAGACCTTCCTCGACCGCGCCATGGCGCCGGGCCAGAAATCGTTCCTGTATCCCTGGCCCTATACCGAGGGACTGACCCTGGAGGAGGCCGCCAACGACCTCGCCTTCATCGCCACGGGCGTCTACGGCAAGCCGCTCGCCAACCAGTTCGGCGCGCCGATCCGCCTCGTGGTTCCGTGGAAGTACGGCTTCAAGTCGGTGAAATCGATCACCAAGATCTCGTTCGTGGCCGAGCGGCCGAAGACCTTCTGGGAGGGCCTGCAATCGGCCGAGTACGGCTTCTGGGCCAACGTGAATCCGGCCGTCTCGCACCCCCGTTGGAGCCAGGCCACGGAGCGGGTGCTCGGCACCGACACCCGCGTGCCGACCATGATCTACAACGGCTACGGCGAGCAGGTCGCCGGCCTCTACAAGGGGCTGGAGAAGGAGCGGCTGTTCGTCTGAGGCCGCGTCCGGTTCATCACGCGCACCGGGGCCATCGGGCGAAAGCGATCCATCGCAGGCGGGGTTGACCCTCCTGCACACACACTCCTCTCGAGGTGCTTTCCCATTTCACCAAGTGAGGTGGGCGCCCGATCCTGAACGGATCGGGCGCGTCACCTAAGCTGCCTTCTTCGCCGCGGCATCGCCGTAGAAGGTGCCGCTCCGGACGGCCATGTCGAGGAGGTTCTGCGGCACGGCGAAGCGGGGTCCGTGCTTGGCTTCGAGCCCCTGTGCGAGCGACACGAAGGCCGCCGCACCCATGAAGTCGATGTAGGACAGGGCGCCACCGGTGAAGGGCGCGAAGCCGAATCCGAGGATCGAGCCGACATCGGCTTCGCGCGGATCCGTGATCACGCCCTCGCCGACCGTTCGGGCGGCCTCCAGGGCCTGGACGACCAGGAGGCGCTGCTTCAGCTCCTCGAAATCCACCGCGTCGGGATCGATGCGTGTGGCTTGGAGAGCGGAGAGCCCCGGCCAGAGACGCTTCGGCGCGCCCTCCGGGTAGTCGTAGAACCCGCGCTTGTTCTTGCGGCCGAGTCGGCCCTCGCCCTCCACGAGGGTTGTGAGGAGCGCCTTCTGGGCGGGATCGATGCTCTCCGGGCCGAGTTGCGCTTCCGTCGCCTTGACGATCCTGAGGGCGAGATCCACCGCGACCTCGTCGGTCAGCGAGAGCGGGCCGACCGGCATGCCGGCCTGGCGCCCGGCATTCTCGATCATCGCCGCAGGAATGCCCTCGTTGAGCATCGTGTGGCCTTCGAGCAGGTAGGCGCCGACACAGCGGTTGGCAAAGAAGCCGCGCGCGTCGTTGACGACGATCGGCGTCTTTTTGATCGCCCTGACGTAGTCGAGGGCGGTGGCGAGCGCCGTGTCCCCGGTTTGGTCGCCCTTGATGATCTCGACGAGCATCATCTTCTCCACCGGCGAGAAGAAATGGATACCGACGAATTGCTCCGGCCGGGCCGAGGTCTTGGCCAAGCCCGAAATCGGAAGGGTGGAGGTGTTGGAGGCAAAGATCGTCTCCGGGCGGATCACCGCCTCGACCTTGGCGATCACCTCGGCCTTCACCGCCGGGTCCTCGAACACCGCCTCGATGACGAGGTCGCAGGACGCGAGGTCCGCGTAGTCGGCGCTGGCGTGGATACGCCCGAGCAGGGCGTCACGGTCGGCAGTCTTGGCCCGGCCCTTATTGATCTGGTCGGTGACGAGCTTGTGCGCGTAGGCCTTGCCCTTCTCCGCCGCCTCGATGGACTGGTCGACGAGTACGACTTCCATGCCCGCATTGGCGCTGACATAGGCGACGCCCGCGCCCATGAAACCGGCGCCGACGACGCCGACCTTCCGGACGGAGGTGGCCGGCACGGCCTTCGGCCGGCGCGCGCCCTTGTTCAACTCGCCCATGGAGAGGAACAGCGTACGGATCATCGCCGCCGCCTCCTTGCTGCGCAGGATATGCGCGAAGTACCGGCTCTCGACGCGAAGCGCCTGGTCCATCGGCAGCTGCAGGCCCTCGTAGACGGAGGCCAGGATCGCCTTCGCGGCGGGGTAGTTGTCGTGGGTCTCGCGCCGGTAGATCGCATTGGCGGGGGGCCAGATCATCATGCCGGCGGGCGAGTAGACCTTGCCCGAGGGGGCCTTGAACTTCGGCTGGTCCCAGGGAGCGACAGCCGAGCCGCCGGCGGCGATCCAGGCCTTGGCCTTGGCCACGATCTCGTCCCTGCCCGCGACCTCGTGGACGAGGCCCATGTTGCGGGCCATCAGGGGGCGGATCTGCTCGCCCTTGAACAGCATCTGCAGGGCGTCGCCGGTCTGCATCAGGCGGGCCACGCGCTGGGTACCGCCGCCGCCCGGGAACAGGCCGACCTTGATCTCGGGCAGGCCGACGCGGGTCTTGGGGTCGTCCGAGAGCACCCGGTAATGGCACGCGAGGGCTAGTTCGAAGGCGCCGCCGAGGCAGATCCCGTTCACAGCCGCCGCGAAAGGCTTGCCGCAGGTCTCGAGCTTGCGGAAGACCAAGGTGAGCTTGCGCGATTCCTCGAAGAAGTGGCGCATCGCCGCTTCCTCGCCCTGCTCGGCCTTCAGCGCCTCGAACGCGCGGCCGAGCCCCTGCAACATGGTCAGGTCGGCGCCGCCCGAGAAATTGTCCTTGCCGGAGACGATGACGCAACCCTTGACCGCAGGATCGGCCACCACCGCGTCGACGATCTGGCCGAGCTCATCCATTACCGCATCGGTGAAGACGTTCATGGAACGGCCGGGCATGTCCCAGGTCGCCAGCGCGATCCCGTCGGCATCGGTCTCGAATCGGAAGTTGGTGAGATTCATCGCTGATCCTCGAATGGACGGCAAAGGAGCGGCTTCCTTAAGCCACTGTCAAAACTTGTCGGTGCATCTGGAATGGCCGGGGGGCACCGGCACGCGACAGGACACGACCATGACTGGACGGATCGGCTGCAAGGGCTGCCGCGACGGAGCGGAACTCGACTTTGCCTTCACGATGGCGTTTCAACCCATCCTGGATTTCACGACCAACCGGGTCTGGGGCTACGAGGCGCTGGTGCGCGGCCCCGCCGGAGAATCGGCGGCTTCCATCCTGGGCCGCGTGACCCCGGAGACCGTCTACCGCTTCGATCAGGCCGCCCGGGTCAAAGCGATCGACCTCGCCGGCCGCCTGTTCCCGGCGGACGACGCGACCCGCCTCTCGATCAACTTCATGCCGAACGCCGTCTACGAGCCGGCGGCCTGCATCCGCTCGTCCCTGGAGGCGGCACACCGCGCCGGCTTCGCGCATGACCGGATCATGTTCGAATTCACCGAGAACGAGAAGTTTCGCGACACCGCCCATGTCGCGCGTATCGTCTCCGAGTACCGCCGCCAGGGATTCCTGACGGCGCTCGACGATTTCGGCGCGGGCTTCGCTGGCCTGAGCCTGCTGGCGAATTTCAGTCCCGACCTCATCAAGATCGACATGGACCTTCTGCGCGGCATCGACACCGACGCCCGCCGCCGGATCATCGTGGCGGGCATCCTGACGGTCGCCAAGTCCCTGGAGATCGCGGTGATCGCCGAGGGCGTGGAGACCGAGGCCGAGCTCGAAACCCTGATCGGCCTCGGCGCAACCCTGTTCCAGGGTTACCACTTCGCCAAGCCGCATCTCGAAGCCCTGCCACCCGTGGCAGGGTTCCCGACGGGCAGCCTCGCCTTTGCGCATGTGGCTTGAGCCGGCCATCGGGACGCCCGCCGGTGCGCGTCAGCGTGCCGGCATCGGCATGGGGGCGCCGCCCCCATTGGCCTGCGAGTCGCCGGCTGAGGCGATCGCCAGCATGTTGAGGAGCTTCGTCACCGAAGCCTGCGAGACCGCCGTCACCGTGGAGGCCGGGTCGGCGTTGATCGCCTGGAACTTCTGGTAGGTCTTGTCGCCGTAGATCTCGGTGAGGCGCTTCAGCTCCTCCAGGGTGAACTTCTCGGCGTAGGCCTTCGACAGGCCGTCGAGCATGGTCTCGCGCTGCTTGTCGAACTCGGCGCGGATCTCCTTGCGGACGGCGTCGGCCTTGTCGTCCTTCATCGGCGCGACGGTCTTCTCGAGCGCGCCGGTGAAGCCGACCTCGAGATTTTTCAGGGTCGTCTTCTCGACGAGGTCTTTGGCCGCCGCGATCCGGTCGGATGCGTCGTCGGCGCGGGCGGCGACCGGCAGGCAGAGCGCGGTGGTCAGGCAGAGGGTGGCGAGCAGGCGCGTCATCGTGGCGTTGTCCTCGATCTTCTTGGCTTTGCGCCCGCAGTCGAGCGACGGCGGGCGCCGCCGTCTACTCCAATCGGGCCGGCTTTGGGAGGCGACCCAGCCTCACACCCGCTCGATGATGGTCGCGGTGCCCATGCCGGCGCCGATGCAGAGGGTGACGAGGGCGCGCTCCTTGCCGGTGCGCTCCAGTTCGTCGAGAACCGTGCCGAGGATCATCGCGCCGGTAGCGCCGAGTGGGTGGCCCATGGCGATGGCGCCGCCGCAGACGTTGATCTGGGCCGGGTCCACGTTGAAGGCCTGCTGGAAGCGCAGGACCACCGCCGCGAAGGCCTCGTTGACCTCGAACAGGTCGATGTCCGAGAGGCTCATGCCGGCGCGCGCCAGCACCTTTCTGGTCACGTCTACGGGGCCGGTGAGCATCAGGGCCGGATCGGACCCGATATTGGCGAACGCCCGGATGCGGGCACGGGGCCGGAGGCCTGCGGCGCTGCCGGCGTCGGCCGAGCCGATCAGCACGGCTGCGGCGCCATCGACGATACCCGACGAGTTGCCCGCGTGGTGGACGTGGTTGACGCTCTCGACGTCCGGATGCGCATCGACCGCCACCGCGTCGAAGCCGCCCATCTGTCCCATCTGGACGAAGGAGGCCTTGAGTTGCCCGAGCGACTGCATGTCGGTGGCCGGCCGCATGTGCTCGTCGTTGGCGAGCAGGGTGATGCCGTTGATGTCGCGCACAGGCACGACCGCGTTGGAAAAGCGCCCCTCGGCCCAGGAGGCGGCGGAGCGCTTCTGCGACTCGACGGCGTAGGCATCGCAATCGTCGCGGCTGAAGCCGTATTTCGTGGCGATGAGGTCGGCCGAGACACCTTGCGGCATGAACCAGGATTTGATCGCGATGGCGGGGTCAACGGGCCAGGCGCCGCCCGAGGCACCGAGGCCGACGCGGCTCATCGACTCGACGCCGCCGCCCACCGTCATGTCGTGCTGCCCGGCCATGACCTGCGCGGCGGCGAAATTCACCGCGTCGAGGCCCGAGGCGCAGAACCGGTTGATCTGCACGCCCGGCACGTGCGTGCCGTAATCCGCGACCAACGCGGCGGCGCGGGCGATGTCGCCGCCGGCCTCGCCGACCGGATCGACGCAGCCGAGCACCACGTCGTCGATACGTTTCGTGTCGAGGCCGTTGCGCTCCTTGAGGGCGCGCAACGCGACCTCTGCGAGGCGCAGGGCCGTCACTTCGTGCAGCGCGCCGTCGGGCTTGCCGCGTCCCCGGGGGGTGCGGACGTGATCGTAGATGAAGGCCTCGGGCATGCGCGCTTCCCTGTGGGTCGCCCTTGGCGGGCGACGGCTTTCAAAGGATGGCCGATCCCGGTGCGAACCCGAGGTTCGCCCAGGCGGGAGGCCCGGGATCGTGCCGCGTCCGGAAGATTCGTCGCGACGGTCTAAAACGCCTCGGCGGCGAGCGCCATCGTCGTCTCGGAACCGGCCTTGATCCGCACCAGCCGCGTCGCGGTCTCGGGCAGCATCCGCTCCATGTAGAAGCGGCCGACCACCAGCTTGGCGGCCATCGCATCGGACGCACTGTCCGCCTGACGTGCGAGCGCGGCCTTGGCGATCCGGCTCCACATGTAGCCCATGGCGACGAGTCCGAGGAGGTGCATGTAGTCGGTGGCGCCGGCACCCGCATTGTCGGGCTTCGTGAAGGCGTTCTGCATGAACCACATGGTGGCGCCCTGCAGGTCGTTCAGGCCGGTCTGGAGCGGGGCGACGTAGGGCTTCATCGCCTCGTCCTCGCCGTGGTCCTTGATGAAGGTCTGGACCTCGCCGAGGAAGCTCATCATCGCGCGGCCGCCGTCCTTGGGCAGCTTGCGGCCGATGAGATCCATGGCCTGGATGCCGTTGGCGCCCTCGTAGATCATCGCGATGCGGGCATCGCGCACGAACTGCGACATGCCCCATTCCTCGATGTAGCCGTGCCCGCCGAACATCTGCTGGGCCTCGACGGCGTTGGCGAACCCCCGGTCGGTGAGCACGCCCTTCACCACGGGGGTCATCAGCCCCATATGGTCGTCGGCCGCCTGGCGCTGCGCCGCGTCGTCGGAGCGATGCCCGATATCGGCCTGGAGCGCGGTCCAGAGCACGAGGGCCCGGGCCGCCTCGTTGAAGGCGCGGATACCCATCAGCGTCCGGCGCACGTCCGGGTGGACGATGATGGGGTCGGCGGCCTTGTCCGGCGCCTTGGCGCCGGTGAGCGAACGACCCTGCAGGCGGTCCTTGGCGTAGGCGACCGCGTTCTGGTAGGCGACTTCGGACTGGCCGACGCCCTGGACGCCCACCGCGAGGCGCGCCTCGTTCATCATCACGAACATCGCGTTGAGCCCGCGATTCTCCTGGCCGACCAGCCAGCCCTTGGCGCCGTCATAGTTCATGACGCAGGTCGAGTTGCCGTGGATGCCCATCTTGTGTTCGAGGGAGCCGCAGGTGACCGGGTTGCGGTCTCCGATGGAGCCATCCGGAGTCACGAGGAACTTCGGCACCACGAAGAGCGAGATGCCCTTGGTGCCGGCCGGCGCGCCCTCGATCCGGGCGATGACGAGGTGGATGATGTTCTCGGAAAGGTCGTGCTCGCCCGCCGAAATGAAGATCTTGGTGCCGGTCAGGCTGTAGGAGCCGTCGCCGTTCGGTACGGCCTTGGTCTTGAGGAGGCCGAGATCCGTGCCGCAATGCGGCTCGGTGAGGTTCATGGTGCCGGTCCATGCGCCCTCGACCATCTTCGGCAGGTAGGTCGCCTTCTGCTCCTCGGAGCCGTGGACGAGGAGGGCAGCCATCGCGCCCTGGGTCAGGCCCGGATACATGCCCAGCGCGAGGTTGGCGCCGGAGGCGAATTCCTGGATCGCGGTGTTCAGGGTGTGGGGCAGGGCTTGGCCGCCATATTCCTCGGGCATCGATAGGCCCATCCAGCCGCCGCCCGCATAGGTGTCATAGGCGGCCTTGAAGCCCTTCGGCGTGGTCACGCTGCCGTCGGCGTGACGGGTGCAACCCTCGCGGTCGCCGACCGCGTTGAGTGGGGAAAGAACCGTCTCGGCGAGCTTGGCGCCCTCGTTCAGCACCGCCTCGATCACGTCCGCCGAGGCGTCCGAGAAGCCGCGCAGGTTGTCGTATCGGTGGAACGCGAACACGTCGTTCAGGAGGAACAGGACGTCCTCGACCGGTGCCTTGTAGCTTGGCATCGCGCTGCATCTCCCCGGAATCGGTTGCTGTCCTGAACCGGCCCTGCGGCCGCCGGCGCACCTGATGGTTCACATATAAACCATTTCTTCACGCTCGAAAAGGGGTCCTCAGGCCCAGACCGGTTCCGGCCCAGATGCCCGGATTTCGCCTGGTCTTAACCGGGTGTTTACCAAGACTACCAAATGTCGGGGATACCGGATCTGTCGTTAACCCCTCGCCTGCGTTTTCGTGGGGGGCTGTCGCGGATCGAGCCACGGACTTCTCCGAGTCAGGTTTGACGATGACACGCAACGCCACGCTGAACCTCGAAGGCTTCGATCCCGACGTACTCGACGCGGCGCGCGACGTGGCCCGGCGAGCCGGCATTCCGGTGGAGACTTGGATCGCCTCGATCGTCGAACCCAGCACGGGTCGACCCGCACAGCCAGCCGTTTCGCCTCCGACCGCTACGCCGTTCGAGGCCCCGCGTCAGACCGAGGTCCAAGACATACGGGCTGAGTCCCCGAGCATTGCTGCGCCCCCGGCCTCGACGGCGATCGTCCCACCCGCGCGGATGCAGGCCCCGGCCGCTTCGCAGGCGGTTGACGCGTCCGGTGCGACGGTCGGCATCGATTCCGCTCTCACCGAAATGATGCGGCGTCTCGATGCCATCGATCAGCGCCTGACCCGCGAGAACCAGACCGCTCAGGAGACCGCCCGCCGGACGATCGAGGCGCGCCTTTCCGAGCCTGTCGCCGCCCCACCGACGGAAATGGCTCTGCGTCTCGCCGAGATCGAACGCCGGATGACAGAGATCGGCGAGCAGCTCGCGACCCCGCGCGCGCTCGGCCGTCGCGGCCGTCCCGTCGTGACGGAGATCCGTGATGCCGTGAGCGAAATCCGCCAGCGCCAGCGCGAGCTTGCCGGTGGGACTGCGACCTCCCAGCAAACGGACGAGCCGAAGGCAAGCTCTCCGGCCATCGCCGAACTCCAGAGCGAGACCAACCGCCTGCGCGAGTCGATCGGTGGGCTGGCGAGCGGACGCGATATCGGCGCCCTCGAACAGGCGATGCACGCCCTCGCGGCAGGCGTTCAGAAGGCGCAGGCGCCCTCCGACCTCGCCGCCATCGCGGCCCCGATCGAGTTGATCCGGGTTCAGGTCGAGCGGCTCGCCGAGGATGTCGCGGAGAACGTCCATGCCCGCGTCGCGGCCGACGTCGAGCGGCTCGCGGCGAAGGTCGACGGCGCTCTTCACAACGCGCCGGCCGGCGTGGTGGAGCAGGACATCCTCGGGGGCCTGTACCGGGAACTCGATGAGATCCGTCGCCTGATCGGGTCCCTCGCCGGTCCCGAGCGGATCCAGAGCCTCGCCTCCGGCATGCAGGCGATCAGCAACCAGATCTCGCAGCTCCAGGACGGACTGCCCGGCAAGGGCAGCGACTTTTCGGAATTGCGCCCCCTGCTCGAGGAGATCCGCAGCGGTCTGCGCACGGGTCCGGACGCTGCCATCGGCGAGCAGATCCAGGAGATGGGCGCCAAGCTCGACGCCCTGCGAGGCCATGCGCCGGCCGGCCTCGACGGGCAATCCGACGCGATCCTGCACCGACTCGACGCGCTCGCCGAGCAGGTGGAGCGCGTCAACATCAATCCGGTCGGCGACCTGATCGGCCGTCTGGAGGATCTCGGCGCCACGCTGCGCCGCCCCGTCGTGCCGGGCGAGGACATCGCCTCCATCCACGCGATGCTGCACGACCTGACGGTCAAGCTCGACCGGATCGGCACCGGCGACGGTCCGCGTGACGAGGGCCTCGACGCCCTGGAGCAACAGGTATTGGCGCTGGCCCAGCGCATCGACACCCGCGACGCCGACCCGGCGCTCGCCGGCCTCGAACGGACCATGAGCGACCTCCTCGGTCAGGTCTCGGCCCTGCGCGCCGAGGCCCCCATCGAGGCCGCGATGGAGCGGGCCGCCCGAAACGCCGTCGCGGAGACCATCGGTACCGTCGCCGATCCGGGCGAGGTCGGCATGCTCCGGGCGAGCCTCGTGGATCTGCGCGCGCATCAGGTCGCGTCCGAGCAGCGGATGCAATCGACCCTCACGGGGGTCTATTCCGCCCTGGAACGCCTCGTCGGGCGCCTCGGCACCCTCGAGGGCGAGACCGCCAATCCTGCAGCCGCGCGCACGGTCCGCGAGACCCTGGCCGAACGGGCGGCATCGGTCGGACCGCGCCAGGAGACGCTGCGCGCCGAGCGACACGGCGCGCCGAGCCTGCCCGACGCTGCTCTCGATCTGCCCCTGGAGCCGGGCGCCCAACGCCCTGGCCGGGAGCGGCCGAGGGATCTCGACGAAGTGCCGGTCAGCGCCGACAGCGACATTAAGAGCAGCTTCATCGCTGCCGCCCGTCGCGCGGCCCAGGCGGCGCAGGCCGAGGCGGCCGGTCAGGCCGTGCCCCTCGAACCGCGCGACACCCGTGAGACCGCGGCGAGCGCCGCCCGGCCGGAAGGCCGGCTCGCGCGCCTGCGCGGCGAGATCGACCGCCGTCGCAAGCCCCTTCTTCTCGGGCTGGCGGCGATCGTCCTGGCGCTCGGCGCCCTCCAGGCCCTGAACGCCCGCCGTTCCGGCGAGCCGAGCACGTCCGTGACGGCCGAGACCACGACCCTGGCGACACCCGATACCGCCCGCGATGGACAGGGCCTCGCTCCGTCCGACAAGCTGTCGGATGCCAAGGCGACCGGCGGGACATCTGATTCGAAGCCGCTCCCCGATCCGCAGACGACCCAGTCCCTGGCCGAGACGCCGAGCGTCGCGGCGCCGACCGCCCCCGCCCGGACCAGCGCCGGCCAGATCGTCAGCGTGCCGCGCGTCGCCGCCATGGCAAGCCTGTCCGGAGACCTCGCGGCCGTGCCGCCGGCCCTCGGCAAGCTGCGTCAGGCTGTCCTCGACGGCGACGGTATCGCCGCCTACGACCTTGCCTCGCGGGCCTCGGAGGGCCGCGGCATGACGCGCGATCTCGGCCTCGCCGCCAAGATCTTCGAGAAGCTCGCCGGCGCCGGGTACGCCCCAGCGCAGTACAAGCTCGGCAGCCTCTACGAGAAGGGCGTCGGCATGCCGCGCGACCTCGTTCAGGCCAAGCTCTGGTACGGCCGCGCGGCCGAACTCGGCAACGCCCGGGCCATGCACAACCTCGCGGTGATCCACGCAGAGAACCCGACCGCGAGCGGCAAGCCCGATTTCGCCACCGCCTCGCAATGGTTCAAGCGCGGGGCCGAGTTCGGCCTGCGCGACAGCCAGTACAATCTCGCTGTGCTCTACGCCCGGGGTCTGGGCGTGTCGCAGGACCTGGGGCAATCCTACCTGTGGTTTTCGGCGGCCGCCGCGCAGGGCGACAGCGATGCCGCCAAGAAGCGTGACGACGTCGCCGCCAAGCTTGATCCGAAGGCTTTGGCCGCCGTGAAGGCGCAGGCCGCGGCATTCAAGCCGCGCGTGCCGGAGCCCGCGGCCAACGAGGCCCCCGCGCCCATGGTCCTCGAAAACGCCATGAGCCTCCTGGGCGCACCCCCGCCAAGCCCGGGCACCGTGTCGCCCGCGCGCAAGATCTGAGCTTTACTGGTCTCCGGTCCACATGCGGGCTTCTGCCGCCGGTCCGCGATGCAGCGGACGTGCGGTCCGGGCGTTAGGCCAAGCGGGTCGCGCTTCGTGCGACCGAAGAAGACCGGAGTGCCGATGGCGCGCGTGACAACGGTGCCACCCGCCGCCCTCATCCTGGGGATCGCCGGGTTGATCCCGTTCCTGGGTTTTGCCCTGCTCTCGATCAGCGGCACCGATGGGGGCTTGAGCACCATAGGCTTGAGCCCGCGCCTGATGCTCTCGACCTACGGGGCGGTCATCGCTTCGTTCCTCGGCGGGATTCGGTGGGGCGCGGCGGCAGCCCGCAATTCCGGCGGCGCGGATTACGCCATCGCGATCCTGCCCTCGCTGATCGCCTGGGCGGCGCTCGCCGCTCCTGCCCCGTGGGATCTGCGCATCCTGGGCGTCCTCGTGCTCGCATGGGGCCTCGTCGACCAGGACCTGCCACGACGCGGCCTCGTCCCGGTCTGGCTCGGCCGCCTGCGCCTCGCCCTCTCGGGGGTGGCCGGCGCCTCGCTGCTGCTCGCGGCCTGATCGATCCTCGCTTGCCGATCAATGCCGGATCAATCCTTGCTCAACATCCCCTTGCCGATGGCGAAGACACGGCCGTCTCCCAAGAGGTGCGCCGTGAAGCCCGCCGGAAACAGTGGGTCGAACGCTGCGTTGCGGACGTTGAGCCCACCCGCATAGGCGCCGAAGGCGGGCATGATCAGGCGGCGTCCGTCCGTGACGAAGCAGCGGCGGCGCACGGCGCGACCGCGCATCGCGACCTTGCCGCAGGGATGCAGGTGCCCGGCGACCTCCCCGTCGGGCGCATCGAGGGAGGGTTCGTGCCGCAGGGTCAACCCGCCGAGCGCCAGGGTCTCCGCGTAGCGCCCGCCGACGCCCTCGCTCACCGCGTGGTCGTGGTTGCCCGCGATCCACACCCAGTCACGCCCTTCCTGCAGGGCAGCCACCATGGCGCGGTCGCCGGGCTCCATCCGCTCGGGTCCGCGCGCATCGTGGAATGAGTCGCCGAGCGCGACGACACAGGCGGGGTCCAGACGGGCCACCACCTCGTGCAGGCAGGCCAGGGTCTCGCGGGTGTCGTAGGGCGGCAGGAACTGGCCGGAGCGCGCGGCATAGGCCGAGCCCTTCTCCAGGTGGAGATCGGACACAATCAGCGTCCGGAGGCGGCTCAGCCAGAGGCCGCCGCAGAGGTCGAGGGTGAGGATCTCTCCGGCGAGCGTCAGGCCGGGGCGGGTGGTCTTCTGAAGTCTCTGGCCGAGCGCCAAAACCGCATCCTCTGTGTTCGGAACGGGGTGTTTCACCGCAGTCTCAGCCCAGCGCCTCTTCGAGCAACTGCGCCTCGGCTTCGGCCAGAATCTCGTCCGCGCCCTCGCCGTAGACCCGCTCGCGCCCGATCTCGAGCATGACGGACACGGAGAGAGGTGAGACGCGATCGAGCGCCTTGTGGATGATTCGCCCCTGGATGCGCCTCAACATCATACCCAGGCGCTTCACGTCGAGGAGTCCGGTTGCCGCATCCTGCCGTGCCGCCTTCAGGAGAAGGTGGTCCGGCTGGTGCTTGCGCAGCACGTCGTAGACGAGATCGGTGGAGATCGTGACCTGCCGTCCGGTCTTGGCCTGGCCCGGATAGCGCCGCTCGATCAACCCGGCGATCACCGCGCATTGGCGAAAGGTGCGCTTCATCATGGCGGATTCGTCGAGCCAGGCTTCGAGATCGTCGCCGAGCATGTCCTCCGCAAACAGGCTCTCCAGAAAGTCCGGCTCGATGCCGATGCGCGCGCCGACGTCGCGGTTGAGCCAGATCGCGATGCCGTAATCGTTGGCGGCAAAGCCGAGCGGGCGCATTCGCGCCCGCTCCAGGCGCCGCGTCAGCAGCATGCCGAGTGTCTGGTGAGCGAGGCGGCCCTCGAACGGAAACGCCGTGAGGTAGTAGCGCCCGCTCCGGGGAAAGGTCTCGACGAGGAGGTCGCGCTCGCCCGGCAGCAGCGAGCGGCTGCGCTGCTGGAGCAGGTAGGCGGCCACCTGCTTTGGCAGGCGGTCCCACTCGAACGGATCGGCGATGAGGGCGCGCACCCGGGCGGCCAGGAAGGTCGAGAGCGGAAACTTCGAGCCGGCATAGGATGGAATGGCCGGGTCTGTGCCGGGGCCTGCCCGGGTCGCCAGGGCCTCGTCCTCGGAAAGGCCCTCGAAGCGCAGCACCTCGCCCGCGAACAGGAAGGTGTCCCCCGGCGTCAGGGTGTCGGCGAAATCCTCCTCGATCTCGCCGAGGACGCGCCCGCCCCTGGGTAGGATCGCGCCCGGCTTACCGCGCACGCCGCGCGCCAGACGCACCTTCACCTTGGCGGATTCGACGATGGTGCCGACATTCATCCGGTATTGCTGGGCGACGCGGGCATCGCGCACCCGCCAGAGCCCGTCGGGGCCACGCAGGATCTTGGCGAAGCGCTCGTAGGCGCGCAACGCGTAGCCGCCGGTGGCCACGTAATCGACCACCGCCTCGAACGCCTCCCAGGACAGCCCGGCATAGGGCGCCGCCGAAGTGACCTCGTCGTAGAGTTGCAGGGGATCGAAGGCGTCGGCGCAGGCCATGCCGAGCACATGCTGGGCCAGCACATCCGGCGCGCCGAGGCGCGCATCCGGCGTGTCCTGGGCGGCAGCCTCCACCGCGTCGAGTGCAGCTTGGCATTCGAGCATCTCGAAGCGGTTGGCCGGCACCAGATAGGCCTTGGACGGCTCGTCCATGCGGTGGTTGGCGCGCCCGATGCGCTGCATGATCCGGCTCGCACCCTTCGGTGCGCCGATATTCACCACGAGGTCGACGTCACCCCAGTCGATCCCGAGATCGAGGGTCGCCGTGCAGACGATGGCGCGTAACTGCCCCGCCGCCATCGCGGCCTCCACCCGCCGGCGCTGCGTCGCGTCGAGCGAGCCGTGGTGGAGCGCGATCGGATAGTTCTCCTCGTTGATCCGCCACAGCTCCTGGAAGGTGTATTCGGCTTGGAGCCGGGTGTTGACGAAGACCAGCACGGTCCTGTGCCGCCCGATCAGGTCGTAGATCGCCGGCATCGCCTGCCAGGCGGTGTGGCCGGCGAGCGGCAGGGTCAGCCCGGTGTCGAGCATGTGCAGGTCTGGGGCCGCGCCGCCCTTCACCACGACCAGATCGGCCATCGGGCTCGATACCGGCGGTTCGTCGTCATCGTCCCGCTTCCTTGCCCGAGAGGCGAGCGCTGCGGCGAGGGGGGCGGCGTCTTCGGACGATCCACGCACCTCGGCCGGTCCCTCCTCTTCGAGAAGGCGAACTTCCTGTCCTGGATCCGCGCGGCGGCCCTGCGGCATGAGATACCGGCGCAGTTCGTCGGGCTCGCGCACGGTCGCGGACAATCCGATGGCGGTGAGCCCGGGGCTGAGGCGGTGCAGCCTGGCGAGCGCGAGCGACAGGAGGTCGCCGCGCTTCGAGGTGACGAGGGCGTGCAACTCATCGAGCACCACGCAGGAGAGCGAGGCGAAGAGGTCGCTCGCTTCGCGATGCGCGATCAGCAGAGAGAGCTGCTCCGGCGTGGTCAGCAGGATGTCGGGCGGTCGGGCGATCTGCCGGGTGCGCTTGTGCGAGGGCGTGTCGCCGGTGCGCGTCTCGACCCGGATGCCGAGCCCCATCTCGTCGATCGGCGCTTCGAGGTTTCGGGCGATGTCGACGGCGAGCGCCTTGAGGGGCGAGATGTAGAGGGTGTGCAGGCCGCGCGACTTCGCCGAGGGCGGGCGCCCCGCCAGCGCGGTCAGGCTCGGCAGGAACCCCGCCAAGGTCTTGCCCGCCCCCGTTGGCGCCACTAGCAGGGCCGAGCGCCCGGCATGCACGAGGTCGAGGAGTTCGAGCTGGTGCGGCCGGGGCGCCCATCCGCGCGACGCGAACCAAGCCCCGAAGCGCTCCGGCAACGGGGATGGGGGGGCGGGGGCGCTCAGGCCAGCGCCATCAGGAACCGGTCGATCAGCTCGAGCGCGCGCTCGGTCATGGCGCCGGGGTAGCGCACGAAGACGTGGCAGCCGCCGGGATAGATCGCCGTGTGCCCACCGTTGCCGGCCGCGGCCCAGCGGGCCGACATGTAGAGCGTGTCGTCGAGGAGCGGATCGTGCGTGCCGACCGTGAACAGGGCCGGCGGCAGGCCCTTGAGGTCGGCGTAGACCGGCGACACGTCGGGCCGGCGCCGGTCGATCCCGTCGCGGACATACACGTTGGCGAAGCGGGTCAGGTCCTCGGTGTTCACCACCAGGCGCTGTTCGCCCCAGTTGCGCACGCTCGGGGTCAGGCCGAGGTCGAAGAACCCGGCATTGAGGTTGGCGCCCCGGAAGGCGCGCGGCAGCGCGTGCCGGTCGCGCAGGCGCAGAAGCACCATCACGGCGAGCTGGGCACCCGCCGATTCGCCGCCGATGGTGAGGGCGGAGACGCCGAACTCGGCCCGGCCCGGCCCGGCGAGCCAGAGGGCCGCCGCCTCGCAATCCTCGAGCGCCGCCGGGTAGGGGTGCTCGGGCGCCAGCCGGTATTCCACCGAGAGGCAGACGAAGCCGCACGCGTCGGCGATCCGCTCCAGCCAGGGGTCCTGCTCGTCGGCCGAGCCCCAGACCCAGCCACCGCGATGGATGTGCAGGTAGGCCCCGCGCAGCTTCGCCCATTTCTTCGGGTTCGGTCGGATCACGCGCAGTTGCAGGGGGCCGGCGGGACCCTCGATGGTCAGGGTCTCGGCGCGGGCGCTGCGGGGCATCGCCGGGGAGGCCTGGGTGCCCTGGCGGCGGCGGGCGCGCACCTCCGTCATCGGGATCGACCACGGGTCCGCCTGCGCGGCGTGGGCGGCCACGATCTCGGCATTCAGGCGCTTGGTGTCCGGATCGATCATCGCCGGATCGAACAGGGCGTGGTCGATCATGAACGCGTTCGTTTCATCAGAAAGGTGGACCGGTGGCGCGGGAACCGCATCCGCAAAATGGGACCGTGCACGGAAGGGGGCCATCCGTACCACGTGCGAAACCGCCTAACGCCCGGCCGACCGTCCGGTTTCAGCAGACCTGTGTCGCGGACGCCACGCTTCCGCCCGGTTCGACGGGTTGAGGGATGGAACCGCGCGCTCACGATCCTCATCTGTCGGAGATCGGACCGGCGCGATGCCGGCCGGAGCGCCCACAGGAATCAGCGCATGACCCCCGACCACGATCCGCGCCGCCCGTCGCCCTATCCGGGCCAGCCCTACGCCGGAGCGCCGTTCCCGGATCAGGGCCGTCGGTCGGCCCTGCGGCGCTTCCTCGGCGGCTCGCCGGCCGCCGTGTTCATGAAGCTGCTCTTCCTGTCGGTACTCGTCGGCGCCGTCATGGCGATGCTCGGCGTCACTCCGGGGCTGCTGTTCTGGCACGCCTACGACGCCGCGCGCCAACTGATCGACCTCGGCCTCGACACCTTCCATGATTTCGGCCGCTGGATCCTGGCCGGTGCCGTGGTGGTGGTGCCGCTCTGGCTGCTGTCCCGCTTCTTCGCCGTGTCGAAGTAGCCCCACGAGGGCAGCGCGCACGAAAAAGGGCCGGTGTTTCCCACCGGCCCTGGTCAGCGTTCGAACGTGTGGCGGCTCAGCGCTGGACGATGACCTTCGCGCCGACCTTGGCGCGGGTGTAGAGGTCGGCCACGTCGTCGTTGGTCATGCGGATGCAGCCCGAGGAGACGGCGGTGCCGATCGTCTCCGGCTCGTTCGAGCCGTGGATGCGATAGATCGAGTTGCCGAGGTACATGGCGCGGGCGCCGAGCGGGTTCTCGATACCGCCCTTCATGAAGCGCGGCAGGTCGGGACGGCGGCGCAGCATCTCCGACGGCGGGCGCCAATCGGGCCACTCGCGCTTCATCGTGATCGTCTGCACGCCGCCCCAGGTGAAGCCCGGGCGGCCGACGCCGACGCCGTAGCGCAGGGCCTTGCCGTCGCCCAGCACGTAGTACAGGCGGCGCTCGGCCGTGGAGACCACGATGGTGCCCGGAGCGTAGCTGCCGGCGAACGCGACTTCGTCACGCTGGATGGCCGACATCTGCGGCACCGCCGAAGCGGGGGTCATCGGGTCGGCCGGCAGGGAGGCGTTGGCGGTCGGGATGACGACCGGCTCGTTCTGCGGACGCACCCGGATCACCAGGGCGTTGTCGAGGGGCTGGCGGGTGAGGGGGTCGATCTCATAGGCGACCGCGGGCGAAGCCCAGGCGCCCAGTGTACAGACGAGCCCGGTCAGGGCGGGGGCGAAACGGCGCATCGGGGCCTCTCGAGAACGAACGAATTCTGTGGAAACATCGTGGAAAACTTGACGCACGTTACGGTGCGAAGTGTGCCCAAGACGTAAACGCTCCCACCCCAAAGCCAAGCTCTATTCGCGCTGCAACGACGCTTGCCGAAGCGTCGTGATTTCGTGGCAACACCGTGGCACCTTGGCCGTAAAGGCGACTGTTCAGACCGCGTCCAGGCCCAGGTCGATGATCGGTGCGCTGTGGGTGATCCAGCCGCAGGAAATGAGGTCCACGCCCGATGCCGCGACGGCCCCGACGGTGTCGCGGTTGATCCGGCCCGAGGCCTCCGCGATGGCGCGACCGTCGATCATCGCCACGGCCTCGGCGAGCTGCTCCGGCGTCATGTTGTCGAGGAGCACGGCATCGGCGCGGACGGACAGCGCCTGTTCGAGCTGCTCCAGCGTGTCGACCTCGACCTCGATCTTGACGAGGTGCCCGGCATAGGCGCGGGCGCGCTCGATCGCCGGCACGATACCGCCGGCGACGGCCACGTGGTTGTCCTTGATCAGCACGGCGTCGTCGAGGCCGTAGCGGTGGTTCGATCCGCCGCCCGCCCGCACCGCATGCTTCTCCAGCGCCCGCAGGCCGGGGGTGGTCTTGCGGGTGCAGACGATGCGGGCCTTGCCGTGCGGGCGCGCGGCCTCGACGAGGGAGGCGGTGGCGGTGGCGACCCCGGACATCCGGCACAGGAGATTGAGCGCCACGCGCTCGGCGGTCAGGATCGCGCGGGCCGGGCCGGAAAGGCGGATCACCACGTCGCCCGGCGTCACGCGGCTTCCATCGGCCCGCTCGACCATCACCGAGACGGTGGGGTCGATCAGTCCGAATGCGATGACGGCCGTGTCGACGCCCGAGATCACGCCCTCCTGCCGGGCGGCGATGACACCCTCCAGGCGCGCGCTCGCGGGCACGATCGCGTCGGTGGTGATGTCGCCCGCCCGGCCGAGATCCTCCAGCAGTGCCGCGCGCACGATCGGCTCCACCATCAGGCGGGGCAGGGGGGCGAGGTTGGTGCGATTGAGCATGGCGGTGTCCGGATAGGGGAACGCGGGTTCAGGCGGCGACGACATCGCGGCCGGGCTCGACGGCATCGGCCATCGCGTGGAGGTCAGCCAGCGTGATCTCGGTGTGCACCGGCACGTTCTGGCCCGGGTGGTCGCTGCGCCAGTGGGCCCCGCGGCTTTCCCGCCGCGATGCCGCTGACGCCGCGATGGCCAGACCCGTCAGGGCCGCGTCGCTGCCGGTTGCTGTCGCCCGCACCAGGTGTCGGAGGGCTTGCGTAAGCCCATCGGCGTCGCGGACGACGCCGACGCGGCGTTCCATGACATTCCGCAGGGCCTCGATATCGACCGGCCCGCGCGGCGCTGCCGGCTCGGCAAGGGGCTGTCCCGGAGCGGCCAGGGCGCCGATGGCCTCGGCGATCCAGGGCGCGAAGGCCATGGCTTCGAGCAGCGAATTGCTGGCGAGGCGATTGGCCCCGTGCAGGCCGCTGGAGGCGACCTCGCCGCAGGCGAACAGGCCCGGCACCGTGCCGGCGCCGCTCCCATCCACCTTGATGCCGCCCATGTGATAATGCGCCGCCGGCCGGACCGGAATGGCCTGACTCCGCGGGTCGATGCCGGCGGCGGCGCACAGGCCCGCCACGGTGGGAAAGCGCGTCGCCATCCGGGCACCGAGCGCCCCCCGGCAATCGAGGAAGACCTCGGCGCCGCGCGCCCGCGCCTGGAAGATGGCGCGCGCCACGACATCGCGGGGTGCGAGATCGCCGCCGGTGATGCCGGCCATCACCGGGGCCCCGCTCTCGTCGATCAGGCGCGCGCCCTCGCCACGCAGGGCTTCCGTCGCCAACGGCATCGGGTCGATACCCACCGCCATGGCGGTGGGGTGGAACTGCACGAACTCCATGTCCCGCAGGGTGGCACCGGCCCGGGCCGCGAGGGCGAGGCCCCGTCCGGTGGCGCCGCGCGGATTCGTGGTCGAGGCGTAGAGCGCCCCGAGGCCGCCCGTCGCCAGCACCACCGCGCGGGCGGGCAGCGCGAACGCCACGCCGTCGCGCTCGCAGACCACGCCCGCGACCGCACCGTGCGCGTCCCGCATCAGGTCGCGCGCGGAGGCGACGAGCACGGTGATGGACGGTGTCCGCCCCACCGCGCGCACCAGCGTCTCGAGCACGATCCGGCCCGTCGAATCCCCACCGGCCCGCACGATGCGGCGGCGCGAATGCGCGGCCTCGAGCCCGAGGGCGAGGTTGCCGGCGGCGTCCCGGTCGAAGGGCGCGGCGAGGCCGACGAGCCAGTCGATCAAGCCGGGGCCGGCGGCGGCGACGCGTGCGGCGACATCCGTCTCCGTGAGGCCGGCGCCGGCCGCCAGGGTGTCGGCGGCGTGGAGATCGGGCGCGTCGTCCTCGCCCATGGCGGCGGCGATGCCGCCCTGAGCCCAACCCGTGGCGGTCCCGGTCCCGAGGGGGGCGGCGGTGACCAGGGTGACGGGGCGGGGCGCGAGGCGGAGCGCCGTGGCGAGACCGGCGATGCCGGCACCGACCACCACGATCCGGTCGGGGGCGGCGAGCGCGAAGGAGAACGGTGCGTGCGCGTTCATCAGGTGCGCACCGCGAGCATGCGTTCCACCGCCATCCGGGCGCGCTCGGCGAGTTCGGGCTCGACGGTGACCTCGTGGGTCATGGTCTCCAGGGCGCGGCGGATGTTCTTCAGGCTGATCCGCTTCATGTGCGGGCACAGGTTGCAGGGCTTGATGAACTCGATGTCCGGGTTGGCCGCCGCGATGTTGTCGCCCATCGAGCACTCGGTCACGAGCACGACCTGTTTCGGGCGCTTCTCCAGGACGAAGTTCATCATCATGGCGGTGGAGCCGGAGAAGTCGGCTTCCGCCACGACATCCGGGGGACATTCCGGGTGCGTGATGACGGTGACGCCGGGATAGCTCTCGCGCACCTCGCGAATGTCGGCGGGTGTGAAAAGCTCGTGCACCTCGCAATGCCCGGCCCAGGTCAGGATCTCGACCTCCGGCACCATGGCCTGGACGTTCTGGGCCAGGAACTCGTCGGGGATCATCAGCACGCGCGGCGCGTTCAGCGAACGCACCACTTCGACCGCGTTGCCGGAGGTGCAGCACAGGTCGGATTCCGCCTTCACGGCGGCGGAGGTGTTGACGTAGGTGACGATGGGCACGCCCGGGTATTTCTCGCGCAGGCCGCGCACGTCGGCGGCGGTGATCGAGTCGGCGAGCGAACAGCCGGCGCGGCTGTCCGGGATCAGCACGGTCTTGCCCGGGTTCAGGAGCTTGGCCGTCTCGGCCATGAAGTGCACGCCCGCGAGCACGATCACGTCGGCATCCACCGTCACGGCCTCGCGGGCCAGCGCCAGGCTGTCGCCGACGATGTCCGCCACCGTGTGGAAGATCTCGGGCGCCTGGTAGTTGTGCGCGAGGATGACGGCGTTGCGCGCCTTCTTCAGTTCCAGGATCGCGGCCACGTCCTCGGCGAGCGCCGGCCATTCGATGGCGGGCACGTGGCGGCTGACGCGGGCATAGATGTCCGGCAGGGGCAGGCTGCCGGAAATCGCGCCGGGGACGCCCTGGAAACTCGTGCCGTTCGGGAGACTGGTCGCCGCCATTGACGCGTCCTCACTTATGCTCAAACTGAGCATTGTGCCGACTAACGTAGGCGTGTCGTCCCCGGTTGTCCAGATATGCAGCCTTTGAGCATAACGTTTTTGC
>NZ_JAQGKL010000075.1 GCF_028290105.1 Methylobacterium sp. | reverse complement strand
TGACGTCGGCACCGATGCCTTCCACCAGGCGGCGGATTTCCGCGAGATCGCTGGGCATGTTGAAGGTGCCGTAGATCGGCCCGATGATGTTGACGCGAGGCTTCACATCCGCGCCGAGCGGCTTCCGCTCGGCAATCTTCTTCGGGCCATATTCCTTCCACAGCCAGACGATGGCGCGGTCGGCGCTCTGCCATTGGTCTTCGTCGATAGTGCGCGGCAGGAAGCGCTTGATGTTGGTGCCTTCCGGCGTGACGCCGCCGCCGATCATCTCGGCGATCGAGCCGGTCACCACCACCGCAGGCAGATACGGATCGAGCGTCTTGTGGGCGCGCTTCATCGCGCCTTCGGTGCCGGTCTGGCCGAGTTCTTCCTCGCCGAGGCCGGTGACCACAATGGGTAGTTCATGCGGCGGCAGCGCGTCGGTATAGTGCAGCACCGAGGTGACCGGCAGGTTCTCGCAGCCGACCGGGCCGTCGATGATCACCTGCAGCCCCTTCACCGCGGTGAAGGCATAGACCGCGCCCCAGTAACCGCCTGCCCGATCATGGTCCAGCACCAGCATCAGATCATCTCCTCTGCCTTGCGCTTCTTGGCCTGGGCGTCAATCTGCTTGCGATACTTCTCCTTGAAGGCCGCGTTCGGCTTCGGCGTGTCTTCCCAGATGCCGGCATTGTCGCCTTCGCCGGTGTCGCCGAAGAAGTCGCGCATCTCGTCGAAACGGGCCTGGTTCGCCAGCGCCGCGTTCACCACCTGCGCCAGCGAACCCGCACCGGCGACGCCAAACAATGGCCGGGCCGAAATCAGGTTGGTGAAATACAGAGCCGGAATGGCGAGTTGCTTGGCCTTCTGAACAACCGGTGTGGTGCCGATCGCAAGATCCGGCCGGAACTCGCCGACGGCAGCCAGATCCATTTCCAGCGAGGCGCGGTACTGCACGCGCGTGCCCTTGGCCTCGAGCCATTCGCGGTCGGGATCGGACCATGGCGTGCGCGGGCACGCGGTGCCGACATAAGGCACGGTGGCGCCACTCTCGATCAGCAGCCGCGCGACCAGCAGCTCGGAGCCCTCATAGCCCGACACGGTGATGCGCGCATGAATGGGCTTGGCCGCCAGCGCGGCCTTGATCGCCGGCAGGAAGCGCTTCTTCGTTGCGTCGATCTTGTCGCGCGACACGTTGCAGGCGGTGCCGATCGCTTCCAGCCAGGCCTCGGTGCCATCATGGCCGACCGGCGCGGAGCCGACGACTTTGCGGCCGGCCAAATCGAACTGCCGGAAGCTGGCCGTATAAAACGGGTGAATGGCCGCGACCACCGAGCAGTCCAGCGCGGCGTAGAGCTCGCGCCATTCACGCGTCGGCACCACCGGGCCTGCGGCGAGGCCGAGCGGCTCCAGCATCATGCCGACGCCGACCGGGTCGGCAGGGAACATCTCGCCGACCAGCGTCACCGTCGGCCGCTCGCTGCGACCGCCGCGCGGTGCGGCCACCGGCCCCTGCTCGGCTTCCTGGCGGGCATATTCCAGCATCGCCGCGGACAGCACGTCCTTGGCCTCGGCATGGGTCGGCACGCCGAAGCCCGGCACGTCGATGCCGATGATGCGGACGCCGTTGATCTCGTCGGGCAAGAGGTCGAGCGGCACGCCCGACGCGGTCGGCACGCAGAGGTTGGTGATGATGATGGTGTCGTAAAGCGCGGGATCGGCGAGCTTGAACACCGCTTCGCGAATGTCCTCAAACAGCTTGCCGGTGACCAGCGTCTCGGAATTGAACGGCACGTAGCCGACCGAGCGGCGCGCGCCGTAGAAGTGCGAGGTGAAGGTCAGGCCATAGACGCAGCAGGCCGAGCCCGACAGAATCGTCGCAGTGCGCCGCATCCGCAGCCCCACGCGCAGCGAACCGAACGCCGGGCACATGCTCTGCGGCTGATCGTGCGGCCCCTTGGGATAGTCCGCGGCATAGCGATCGAGGATCTCGCTCTTGCCGGCGGCGGAAGCCGCGGCCTTCATCTCGCTGGCGCCGGCGTGGCAGCCCAGGCCGTCGGCCTTGGTGGCCGCAGCATTGATGACCGGAGCCTGTACCTCATCGACAGTGATCTCCACCTCGACCGCGTCATGGGCGACGGAGTCGGCGATGGTTCCGCTGTAGCGAGGCAGGATGGCGTTCATGGTGCGATTCCCATCATGTCCATCTCACGCGGCGTCGTAGACGACTTCGAGCGACGGCTTGGTGATGACCGACGTGCCGCACATGTCTTCCATGGTAGCGGGATCGAGCACCACGTTGCGTCCGGTGACCTCAGAGGCAAACAGGCCGAGCAGCCCATCCTGCGACAGCGGCGTCGGCCGCACCGGCGGCGCCAGGCCGACATTGGTCGCCAGCGTCTCGAACAGCGATGCCCACTCGCCGCCCGGCAGGCCGATGATCTCGTAATTGGCGCTCTTCTTGCGGATGTCGTCGTCGGCCGGGATCGCGGCCAGCACGGGAATGCCGACGCTCTTGGCGAAGGCCGCGGCCTCGCCGGTGCCGTCATCCTTGTTGATTACCATGCCGGCAACGCCGACATTGCCGCCGAGCTTGCGGAAATATTCGACCGCCGAGCAGACATTGTTGGCGACATAGAGCGACTGCAGGTCGTTGGAGCCGACGACGATGACCTTCTGGCACATGTCCCGGGCGATCGGCAGGCCGAAGCCGCCGCAAACCACGTCGCCGAGGAAGTCGAGGAGGACGTAGTCGAAGCCCCATTCGTGGAAGCCGAGCTTCTCCAGGAGCTCGAAGCCGTGGATGATGCCGCGTCCGCCGCAGCCGCGCCCGACCTCCGGGCCGCCGAGCTCCATGGCGTAGACGCCGTCGCGCTTGAAGCAGACGTCGCCGATGGCGACCTGCTCGCCGGCGAGCTTCTTCTTCGTCGAGGTCTCGATGATGGTCGGGCAGGCGCGGCCGCCGAACAGGAGCGAGGTGGTGTCGCTCTTCGGGTCGCAGCCGATGAGCAGGACCTTCTTGCCCTGCTGGGCCATCATGTAGCTGAGATTGGCGAGCGTGAACGACTTGCCGATGCCGCCCTTGCCGTAGATCGCGATGATCTGCGTCTCCTTGGTGGCCTTCACCGGCACGGGATCCGGCTCGATGCCGGCCTCCGCGCGGAGCGCCTCGGAGGCCTTCAGGGCGGCGCCGTTCAGCTGCATATTCATGCGGCTCTCCAATCCAGGATCATCTTCAGGCATCCGGGCTCGCCGAAGGCCGTGCGGTAGGCGTCGGGCGCGGATGCCGCCGGGTGCCGATGGGTGATCAGGCCGTCGAGGCAGAGGTCCTGCCCCTCGATCAGCGCCAGCGTCGCGGCGAGGTCCTCCGGGCGCCACTGGGCGGCGACCCGGATGCGGGCCTCGCGCAGGAAGGCGGGGGCGAAGTCGAAGCCGAGGCGGGCCTCGTAGAAGCCCGCGAGCACGATCTCGCCGCCGGGGGCGAGCCGCGCGATCCCGGTGTCCAGGATCGCCGCATCGCCGCTGACATCGAGGATGGTGGCGTAGTCGCGCCGGTCGTCCGCGTCGGGCGAGCCGGCGGCGTAGCCCTCCGCACCCGACAGGCGGGCCGGGTTGGTCTCCCAGACCCGCGGGGTGCCGCCGAGCGCGCGGGCGATCCGGGCGACGAGGCGCCCGAGCACACCGTGGCCGACGACGAGGAGCGGCTTGCCGAGGTCGAGCCCCGCCAGGGCATGGTGGGCGGTGGCGGCGAGCGCGATCAGGGTGCCGCGCTCGGCGAGGCCGGGGTCGATGGGAACGAGGCGGGCGCCGGCGCTGACGAGGTGCGATGCGGCGCCCCCGAAGAGCCCGCGCACGGGGCCGAAGCAGCGGGCGCCGGGGACGAACACGGTCTGGCCGGTGCGAAGGCCGGATGCGGCTCCCGCTTCCACGACCTCGCCGACGGATTCGTAGCCGGGCACCAGCGGATAGCCCATGCCGGGGAAGTCCGGCATCCGCCCCGACCAGAGCAGGCGCTCCGTGCCGGTGCTGATCCCGCTCCAGCGGATGGCGACCACCGCGTCGGCGGCGGTCGGCGCGTCGAGCGCGAGGTCCTCGACGCTGATCTCCTCGGGACGGTGCAGGATGACGGCCTGTGCGTTCATCGGCCCTGCCCTCCCTGTTCCCGGTGATTCGATCCGCTTGGTTCCGGACCTGATAGTGTCATCCTAGATAGACACTTTTCCACGTCAAGCATAACTTACGTTGCTGCGTCGCGAATTCACGGCCTGTGTCCAACTAGGTTGACACCAGGACCCGGGTGAGGAGGGGGCGCCGGGTCGGCAGCTCGCGGACCGTGGCGAAGCCCGCCTCGTTCAGCAGCCCGGTCAGTTCGGACACCGTGCGGCAGCGGCCGCTTCCCATCGCGAGGAGGTAGAGCCCGAAATACGCATCGGTGATCGGTTCGGCGCCGCGCGTTCCGCTCATCGGTTCGGCGATGATCAGCGCCGCATGTTGCGGTAGTGCCGCCCGCGCCGCGCGCAGGATGATGCGCACCATCGCGTCGTCGTGATCGTGCACGACGCGCACGAGAGTCATCGCGTCGGCGCCCTCCGGCAGCGGATCGGACAGGAAGCTGCCGCCGACCACCCGGGATCGCGCCGCCAGGCCTTCGCGGGCGAGATGGGCCTCGGCCCGGGCGGCCACCGCCGGCAGGTCGAACAGCGTGAGCCGCAGCCCCGGCGTCGCGCGGCCCGCCGCCGCCAGGAAGGCCCCCTCCCCGCCGCCGACATCCACCAGGGAGCGGTGCCGGTGCAGCGGATAGGCCTCGAGGATGTCCTCGGCGATCAGCGCCTGCGAGGCGGCCATCAGGCCGCTGTAGGAGGCAACCGCCTCCGGGGCGAGGCCGGCGCCGTCCCCCGTCGCGTAGGGCCAATAGCCGGAAAGCCGCGTCGGCCCGGCCTGCCCGCGCAGGAGGGCGACGGGATCGCGCAGGTCGTCGTAGAGGAGCGCGTGGTGCTCGATCATCCGGCCGATCGCCGGATTGCCGATGAGCGCCGCGCCGAGATCCGCCAGCGCGAAGCGCCCGTCCGGCAGGATCGCCACGAGCTTCAGGGAGGCGGCCGCCCGCAGGAGGCGCAGGCCCGCGTCGGACGACAGGCCCATCCGGGCGGCGAGGAGATCGGCCGGAACGGGTCCATCCGCCAGCAGGCCGAAGAGGTCGAGCCGCACGCAGGCGAACAGGGTCTGCGAATAGGCGAAGCCCGCGCAGAGGTCGAACAGCGCGCGGGTGTTGGCTCGGGCGATGCGCCGGGTCAGCGGAAACCCGGCGGCCCAGCGCTGGAAGCGCGGGTCGGCGACGGTGCGGGCCCGGAAGGCGCGCCAGCGGGCGCGCCAG
>NZ_JAQGKL010000059.1 GCF_028290105.1 Methylobacterium sp. | reverse complement strand
GCTCCGCGCCCACGAGCCCCGCCGCCCTGTTCGGGCCGCGCAGCATCCGGCGCAGCTACGGTCGGGCCGCCGTCGCGGCGGCCATCGAGAACGGGATGCTGGCCCGTGAACTCTCCGAGGTGCTTGCCGGCCGCAGAGTGGTCGAAGCCTTCCCGGTGGCGGGGCGCGAGAGCGTCGCCGACTACGCCGAGCGGGCCGTGGCCGAGATGATGGTGGCCTACCTGAGCCAGCCCCTCGGCTGACCTTTCCCTTGCCGACGTGACGCGGATCGGGCCGTCGCCGGCCCCGGAGACGACGATGACGCACGACCCCCTTTCCCGCAGGCGCCTCCTGCGGGCCGGTGCTTCCCTGGCGGCGGCGCTGCCCTTCGGCCTCGCTGCGAATCCGGGCCGGGCCTGGGGCCCGGGCCCCGGTGCGCCCTTCGATCCGGGCCCGCTCTGCCGCCCCGTGGCGGAGGCCGGCGCGGCTGGGCCGCTGCGGCCGATCAAGCTCGCCTGGAACGCCAACGCGATCTGCACCGCCTCGGCGCCGGTGGCCAAGGAGCGCGGGATCTTCGCCGCCCACGGCCTCGACGTGGAGTTCGTCAATTTCGGCGGCTCCACCGAGGCGCTGCTGGAGGCCATCGCCACCGGCAAGGCGGATGCGGGCATCGGCATGGCCCTGCGCTGGCTCAAACCCCTGGAGCAGGGGTTCGACGTCAAGATCACCGCGGGCCTGCACGGCGGCTGCCTGCGCCTGCTCGGCGCCAAATCGGCCGGCATCGGCGACATCGCCTCGCTGAAGGGCAAGACCATCGCCATCAGCGACCACGCGAGCCCGGCCAAGAACTTCTTCGCGTTGCTCCTGGCCGATGCCGGCATCGACCCCGAGCGCGAGGTCGAGTGGCGGCCCTACCCGGCCGATCTCCTCAACCTCGCGGTGGAGAAGGGGGAAGCCCAGGCGCTCGCCGATTCCGACCCGCGCACCTGGATCTGGCTCAAGGACAGCCGCCTCACGGAAGTCGCCACCAACCTCACGGGGGCCTTCGCCCACCGCTCCTGCTGCGTCGTCGCCCTGCGCGGCAGCCTGATCCGCAACGACCGGGCGGTCGCCACCGCGCTCACCCGCGCCGTGCTTGAGGGCGGGCACCGGGTCCACGCCAACCCGGAGGAGGCCGCCGAGGTGTTTGCGAATTACGGCGGCAAGGGATCGATCGCGGATCTCGCCGCGATGCTGCGCAGCCACACCCACGCGCATGCCCCGGTGGGCGCCGCCCTCAAGCAGGAAATCGCCCTCTACGGCGACGAACTGAAGCGCGTGAACGTCATGCGCCGGAGCACCGACACGGCGAAGTTCGCCGACCGGGTCTATGCCGACGTGCTGAGCTGAGCGAACCCATGACCAGCGCCCTCTCGGGGTCCCTCGCGCGCCACGCCGTCTCCCGCGAAGCTGCGCCGGCTTCGGGTCGCTCGCGCATCGCGGACGCCGCGGCGGGCCTGCGCCGCCGCTCCTCCATCGGGTGGGTCGGCCTCGTCGCCGGCGCCGCCTGGATCGGCCTCGCGGCGGCGACCTGGATTTTCCCCGAGACCGGCGACTTTCCCTACACGCCGGATTTCGCGGCCGGCGCCGCCCTGGTCGGCCTGGTCCTGGCGCTCGCTGGTCTCGTCCAGGGCCGACTCGGGCGCCTCGGCGCGCGGCTCGCGCATTGGGGGCCCTGGCTCGTCGTGCTCGGTTCGGGGCTCGGCGCCTGGGAACTCGTCACGGCGAAGTTCGAACTCCTGCCGATGCCGTTCTTCCCGCCGCCGCAGGCGATCCTCGAGGTCTTCCTCGAGGATTGGCCGAAACTCGGCGGCAGCATCCTCGCCTCCCTGAAGCTGCTCGCCGGCGGCTATGTCCTCGGAGCCCTGGCGGGTTTCGTCCTCGGGGTGGCGGTGGGCTGGTCGCGCCGGGCCGGGTACTGGGTGCATCCCGTGCTGCGCTTCGTCGGCCCGCTGCCCGCCACCGCCTGGCTGCCGCTGGCCTTCTTCGTGTTCCCGTCGTCCTGGTCGGCCTCGACCTTCCTCGTCGCCCTCGCCACGGGATTTCCCGTCACGGTGCTGACCTGGTCGGGGATCGCGGCGGCCAACAAGTCCTACTACGACGTCGCCCGGACGCTCGGCGCCTCGCAGAGCTTCCTGATCCGGAAGGTCGCGATCCCGGCCGCCCTCCCGCACGTCTTCGTCGGGCTGTTCATGGGTCTCGGCGCGTCGTTCGCCGTGCTGGTGGTGGCCGAAATGCTCGGCGTCAAATCGGGGCTGGGCTGGTACCTGCAATGGGCCCAGGGCTGGGCCGCCTACGCCAACATGTATGCCGCCCTCATCGCCATGGCGCTGATGTGCTCGAGCCTCATCACCCTGCTGTTTCGCCTGCGCGACCGGCTCCTGTCCTGGCAGAAGGGCCTCGTCCAGTGGTAGCCGCTCCGCTCCCTCCACCGGCCCCACGCGGCGCGGCCCTGACGGTGCGCGGGGTCTCGCACGCCTTCCGGATCAACGGCGCACCGCTGCCCGTCCTCGACGGCATCGACCTCGCCATTGAGCCCGGCGCCTTCGTGGCCCTGCTCGGTCCCTCGGGCTGCGGGAAGTCGACCCTGTTGCGGCTCGCCGCCGGGCTGGAGCCCGCCGATGCCGGCCGCCTCGACCTCGACGGGGTCCCGATCACCGGCCCCGACCCGAGCCGGCTTCTCGTCTTCCAGGACCCGACGCTGTATCCGTGGCGCAGCGTGTCACGCAACGTGTCGCTCGGCCTCGAAGCGCGTGGCATGTTGCGCAACAACCGCCACCGCGTTGCAGAGGCGATCGCGCGCGTGGGCCTCTCGGCCTTCGCCGACGCCTACCCCCACCAGCTCTCCGGCGGCATGGCCCAGCGCACGGCCCTGGCCCGGGCCCTCGTCAACGATCCGCGCCTGCTCCTCCTCGACGAGCCGCTCGGCAAGCTCGACGCCCTGACCCGCCTGACCCTGCAGGGCGAACTCGTCCGCCTCTGGCAGGAGACCGGGCTGACCGCGATCCTCGTGACTCACGACGTCGAGGAGGCCCTGGTGCTGGCCGAGCGCGTCATCGTGCTGAGCGACCGACCGGCGCGGATCCGCGCCGACATCGCCAACGACGCACCCTACCCGCGCCACCGCGACGACCCCGAACTCATCCGCCGCCGCCGGGAGATCCTGGAGATCCTCGGCCACGAATCCTGATCGCTCAGCGCAGGTCCGGCGCGGATTCCGCCGCGCTCGCGGGCGCCAGGCGGTCGTGATCGGGCCAGCACGGCCGGCGGGCCTCCACGCTGGCGAAGGTCTCCGGCACGGCCAGGATCTGGCCCGCCCAGGTTCCGTGCAGCACGTCGAGCCGTGCGACGTAGTGGTAGAGCGGCCCGGCATTGGGCGGCGTTCCGGCCGCTTCGAGCAGGGAGCAATCGCTGATCGCGAAGGCCGGACGGATCAGCGCCCGCCCGATCTCGTAGAGCGGCGTCACCGCACCCACGGCGAGGATCAGCACCACGATGGCGCGGCGAGCGCCCTGCATGTCGACGGCGATCGCACCGATCCTGAGGGCGAGGAGTGCCAGCGCCGGGATCGACGCCCGCATCACGAAGTCGGTCGAGCCGAGCTGGTAGAGGGGCACCAGCAGGAGAAGGACGATGGCGAGCGGCATCTCCCAGCGGGAGACGATGTCCGGCCCGAGGCGCCGCCCGCGCGCCACGGCGAGGATCGCCACGAAGGGCAGCAGTTCGAAGCCGAGGAACAGCCCGTAGCCGAGGAGGAAGGGGGCATCGAGCGTACGCAGTCCGTGCGCGACCCGGGCGGCATCCGCCTGGAGATACAGCGCGACCGGGATCAGGCCGAGGCCGGCGAGGGTCAACGCCGCCACGCCCCGGAGTCGGATCGTTTCCCGATGCGGGCTCGACACGAGGGCCAATCCCAGGAAGGGCAGGGCGCCCATCATGCTGAGCGGCGACCAGAACACGCAGAGGCCGAAGACGATTGCCAGCGAGGGCACGCCGAGGGCGCCGCGCCGCCGGAGCAGGTAGGCTCCGACGAACGCCCAGCCCGAGGCCGCATGGTTCGGAACCCAGAAGAGCTGTGTCACATGCGACGAGAACTGGAGCGCGTTCACCCACTGCTCGAGATGCGCGCCGAAGGTCAGCGGGCGGCCAAGCAGCCAGGTTCCGGCCACGTCCCACCCGCTGAACAGGAGGAAGACCGCGAGGATCATGAAGCTTCGGCCGAACGTGCCGCCCGTGCGGGCAAACCCGTAGAAGAAGCCGCCGAACAGGAACGTGTCCTGCCCGAGAAGGGCCAGGTGTGCGGCATGCAAGCCGAGGAGTTTTCCCGCGATCGCCGGGGCGAGGTACAATCCGAGGGGCGCGCGCAGGAGCGTTTCGTCGCCCTGATACCGATAGCCGACCGGCCAGGGGCGGGCGACGAGGTCGCGCAGGACCGCGTCGCGGATGAGCCAGTCGTCGTTGGCAAAGAACCAGTGCGCCTCTCCCCCCAGCACGCACAGGGTGAAGCCGGCCACCAGCGATACCGCGAGGAGCCGCCGATCCAGGGGCTCGCGCGCTCGGTTCAGGTCCGCCAGAACATGCGCCAGGGCCGCGAGGGTGGCGCCGACACAGAGCACCGCGACCACGCCGCTCGCGAGGTGCGTGGCCAGAAACAGCAGGTTGGGAAGGGCGATTAGGCCGAGGGCGAGCCCGAACGGCCAGTGTCCGCGCCCACCCGCGGGAGGTTTGGCCGATGTCACAAGGGCTTGCGCGCATTCGTGCCGATCTGCCGGCCCGCGAGACCCGGCGCCCCCGAGGTCAGGACGCCCGGCAGCGGCAAGCGTCACGGGCGCGTCCGTCCATCGGGCAGGAGGTCGCTCGCGACGCCGTTGCGGATCAGGGCCGAGCGGATGAGGCGGGGCCGGGCCTTCACTTCCTCCATGATCTTGGCGACGTATTCGCCGATCAGACCGAGGCCGAACAGGTTCAGGGCGCCGAAGAACAGGATCATCAGGAGGACGGTGGTGGCGCCACGCGGGGCAATGTCGGGCACGGCGAGGCGCAACGCGATCAATACGAACCCGAGCAGGGCCGCGAGGCCGAGGAGCACGACGCCGCCGGCGGTGAGCATCTTCAGGGGCGTGTTGCTGAAGGAGAAGATGCCACGCTTGGCCCATTCGAGGTTCGATAGCAGGTTGTTCGTGCTCGTGCCGAACATCCGTTTCGGGCGCACATAGTCGACCCCGGTCTGGCGGAAGCCCACATAGGCGCGCAGCCCCCGCATGAAGAGGTCGCGCTCGGGGCAGGCGAGCAGCCAGCCGACGACGCGGCGGTCCATCAGCGAGAAGTCGCCCGCGTCATGCGGGATGCGGATGTAGCTGAAGGCGGCGAAGACCCGGTAGAACGCCTTGTAGAGCAGGCCCCAGAGCACCGGCATCTCGCGCTGGATCCGGCGCCCGTAGACGACGTCGTGCCCCGCGACCCAGGCCGCATGGAACTGCTCGATGAGTTCGGGCGGGTCCTGAAGGTCGCCGTCGAGGAGCACGCAGGCCTGGGCGGTCGCCAGTTCCATGCCGCTGCGGAAGGCCATCTGAGAGCCGAAATTACGCGAATGGGTGATGCCGAGCACGTGCGGGTCGGCGGCCGACAGGGCGCGGATGCGCTCGCCGCAGCCGTCGGGGCTGGCGTCGTCGACGAAGATGATCTCGTAATCGACGTCGATCTTCTGGAACACCGCCGTCAGGCGCGCGTGCATGACCGGCACCGCCTCCTCGTCCTTGTAGCAGGCGATGATGGCCGCGATACTTCGGCGCCGGGGCGCGGTGATGCCGGACTTCGTGAGGTTCGACAGACCGGCGCCAGCCCGCGTCATCCAGTCCCCGGTCCGGGCCAAACCATCCGCGACGTTCGTGCGAGCCCGCCAGCCGATGAGGCGCTCGGCCTTGTCGGGGTTGGCCTGCCAGCGCGTGAGGTCCCAGGACCGCTCAGGCATCGCGCCGAAGACGGGAGGGGAGGGCAGGCTGAAGACCCGCTGCCCGAGCACCGCGAGGTCGCGGATCGTCGTCTCGATCCCGGTGCCGATGTTGAGCGATTCCCCGTAGAGGTCGAGGGACATCTTGGCCGCCGCGCGAACGAAGGCCTCGCAGACATCCTCGACGTAGACGAAATCGCGCGCGATCGTCGGATTGACGAAGTCGGGATAGCCGCCGGCCAGCGCCCGCGAGACCAGGGCGGGCACGAGCCGCGCCGCATCCTCGTAGGGGCCGTAGACCGAGTAGAGCCGCAAGTTGACCACCGGCCAGCGCCGGGTCTTGCCCACGTAGGTGAGGAAATGGGCGGCCGCCGCCTTCGAGACCGCGTAGGGACTGTTGGGCACGAGTTCCGCGTCCTCGGACGGGGCTGCCGAGTTCGAGCCATATTCCGAGGAGCTGCCCGCGTGCACGAAAGCCGCGAGGGTGCCGGTGCCCGCCAGCGCCTCGACGAGACCCACGAGCGCGGTGAAGTTGGTGGCGTAGATCAGGTCGGCGTCGGATTCGAAGGAATAGGCGCCGTAGGCGATGCAATCGAAGACCGTCGCGGGGCGGATCGCCTCGACGAAGTTGCGCGATGCGGCCCGGTCGTTGAAATCGACCTCGATGAGGTGGGCCGGGTCGATCTCGCGCAGGCGCGGGGCCGGCAGGTTGCGCACCACCGCGAACACGTCCCGGCGCCGCGCCAGGATCTGGCGGAAGAGATTGCAGCCGACGAACCCGCCTGCGCCGAGCACCGCGATGGGCCCCTTCAGGGTGTCGATCCAGGCGTCGGGCTCGTGTGTCATGCGGCGAGCGCCGCACGGATCGCCTCGGCGTCGAGGCCGCTCTCGCGGCGGTGAAAGCCCTGCGAACCGTAGGTCCCGGACGGGTAGCCCTGGGCGGAGAGATGGCGGAACGCGGTGATCGGCACGGCCCGCTCCAGACACCATGCGGCCAGGCTCTGGCCGAGGCCTCCCTGCGCCACGTGCTCCTCGACCACGCAGAGGCGACCGCTCGCACGCAGGGCAGCGACGAAGGCGTCCGGCGGCGGGCTCAGGCTCAAGGGGAGCTCGCCGACCGCCCAAAGCTCGGCAGCGTCTTCGCCATCAAGGGCGGACCAGGCTACACCCGCCATCGGACCGACCGCGACGACGACCGGACCGCCGCCCGCGCTCAAGCGACGCCAGGGTGCGTAGGGAGGCGCCGTGCGGCCTTCGGGCAGTTCACCGCGACCGAGGCGCAGGTAGCTCGGCCCGGGATTGTCGCCGGCGGCGGCGACCACGGCGGCGACGTCGCTGTCGAAAGCCGGCACGAAGATGCGCAGCCCCGGGAGGGTCGAGAGCACGCCGTAATCTTCGAGCGCGTGGTGGGTGGCGCCCATGACGCCGTAGCCGTAGCCGCCACCGTTGGCGAGCATCCGTACCGGCAAGCCGTGCAGGCAGACGTCGTTGCGGATCTGCTCGAAGGCGCGGGCGTAGCAGAACGGCGCGATGGTGTAGGTCCAGGCCTCCAGGCCCTCGCTCGCCATTGCGGCGGCTACCGAGATCATGTTCTGCTCGGCGATGCCCGCATTGATGAAGCGCTCGCCGAGCGCGTCGCGCAAGGGTTCGAGGGCACCGAAACCCAGGTCTCCGGTCAGGAAGACGAGATCCGGGCGGTCCGCACGGGCGACCAGCGCATCGCAGAGTTCACGTCTCACGGCTGCGGCTCCTGAACCCCGGTGACCGCCTCCTGGAATTGCGCGTCCGTGAGGGGCAGGTAGTGGCTGTCCATGCGGCCCGCGATGGCCGGCACGCCGTGCCCTTTCTGCGTATGCAGCACGACGACCACCGGGCGGTCGCCGCCCGGAGCGAGCGCCCGGCGCATGGCGTCAAGATCGTGCCCGTCGGCCTCGCGGATCTCGACGTCGAAGCCCTGCAGGACGCGGCCGATCGGATCGAGGGAGGCGACCTCCGCCGTGGTGCCGAACCCCTGGAGCCGGTTGTGGTCGATGAGGATGGTGAGGTTGGACAGGCGGCGGTGCGCGCTGAAGATCAGTGCCTCGAAGGTCGATCCCTCCTGCCATTCCCCGTCCGAGGTCAGGCAGAAGACGCGGCCGGGCCGGCCCTGGAGACGCGCGGCCAGGGCGAGACCCGCCGAGAGGGAGAGGCCGTGGCCGAGGCTTCCCGTGCCGAAGCGGATGGCGGGAAGGCCGCGCGCGGGGGGATGACCGGCAAGGCGCGTACCCTCGCCGTGAAAGCTCGCGAGTTCCGCGTCGCTGACGAGGCCCCGGCTCCAGAGCGTGATGTAATAGGCGCCGGCCGCATGGCCCTTCGAGAGCACGAAGCGGTCCTGCGGCCCGAGAAACTCATGGTGGACCAGCATCATCGCGTCGAGGGCCGACAGGTTGCCGCCGAGATGTCCGACCCGGGCGGCGTGATGCATCGCCAGGAGGCGCCAGCGCGCGAGCGTCAGGAAGCCCAGCTCCAGGCGGGCCGCTACACCGGACGCGGCATGCGGAACCGGAGCCCGATCCTCCCCGCCGATACGGCTCTGTGCCCGACTCGCCATCCGCCCGCATTCCATCGTTGGGCGACCATGGACGCACGATTGTGGTTACGACCGGCTTAAGCCCGAGCGCGATGCCGGCCCCGCGCTAGATAGCCGGACGCCGGGCGCGGCTGTGCAGCAGGTTGAGGATCAGGGCCGTCCAGCCCGTCTGGTGCGAGGCGCCGAGCCCCCGGCCGGTATCGCCGTCGAAGAACTCGTGGAACAGCAGCGCCTCCTCGCTGCCCGGTGCCGGCGGGATCGGCGTCCGGTCGCCGAAGATCGGGCGGCGCCCGTCCTCGCCCTTGGCGAACAAGGCGATCAGCCGGTCTTCGAGGGCGTCCGCGATCGCGTTGAGGGTGAGCGAGGTGCCGGAGCCCGTCGGATACTCCACCAGGAAGTCGTCGCCGTAATAGGTGTGGAACCGGCGCAGGGCCTCGATGATGAGGTAGTTCATCGGCATCCAGACGGGACCAC
>NZ_JAQGKL010000063.1 GCF_028290105.1 Methylobacterium sp. | reverse complement strand
CCGATGTGGGCCTTCACATGCGGCGTGGTCTCGTCCGGATCGTCGCCGAGCGGGCAATGGCCGGTGATCGCCGCCGGCGTGATCCTGGCCGGCCCCCTGGTCTGCGCCACCTCACAGGCGGTCAACGACTGGTACGACCGTCATGTGGATGCGATCAACGAGCCGCATCGGCCGATCCCGTCCGGGCGGATGCCTGGGCGCTGGGGCCTCTACGTCGCTGCGGGATGGACCGTCCTGTCCCTGCTGGTCGCCGCCGCCCTGGGGCCCTGGATCCTCGGCGCCGCCCTATTCGGTCTCGTCCTCGCCTGGATCTACAGCGCCCCGCCCCTGCGCCTGAAGCGCAACGGCTGGTGGGGCAATTCTGCAGTGGCTCTCTGCTACGAGGGCCTTCCCTGGTTCACGGGGGCAGCCGTGATGGCCGCGTCCGTTCCTGATGGGCGCGTCCTCTTCGTGGCGCTCCTTTATTCCATCGGCGCGCACGGCATCATGACCCTGAACGACTTCAAGTCGGTCGAGGGCGACGCGCGCATGGGCATTCGCTCCTTGCCGGTGCAACTCGGCACCCTCAACGCGGCGCGCCTCGCCTGCCTGGTCATGGCCCTGCCCCAGGTCGCCGTCATCCTCGTTCTGTTCGTCTGGCAGCGGCCCTGGCACGCCGCCATCATCGGTGCCCTCCTCCTCGGGCAGTTCATCCTGATGAGCCGATTGCTGGCCCAGCCCCGCGAGCGGGCGGCCTGGTACAACGGCACCGGCACCACGCTCTACGTCCTCGGCATGCTGGTGGCGGCCTTCGCCCTGCGGCCGCTGGCGATGGGAGCCCCGTGATGGCGGCCCTTCCCTTCGGCTGGGCGGCGATCGTCCGGCTCGGCCTCGTGCAGACGGCACTCGGTTCGGTCGTGGTTCTCATGACCTCGACCATCAACCGCGTGATGGTGGTGGAACTGGCGCTTCCCGCGGTCGTGCCCGGCGGCCTCGTTGCCCTGCATTATGCTGTGCAGGTTCTGCGCCCGCGCTGGGGCTACGGCTCCGACCGGACCGGCCGGCGTACCCCCTGGATCGTCGGCGGCATGGCGGCCCTGGCGCTCGGCGGCTTCGGGGCGGCCGTCGCTACGGCGCTCGCCGAGACGCACCAGGCGGCCGGTCTCGCCCTCGCCGTGCTGTCGTTCCTCACCGTGGGGATGGGGGCTGGCGCTGCCGGCACGTCGCTCCTCGTGCTTCTCGCCACCGGTGTCGAGGCTCGCCGCCGGGGTGCCGCCGCAACCATCGTCTGGGTGATGATGATCGCGGGCTTTGCGATCACGGCGCCGCTGGCTGGACACTTCCTGGATCCGTTCTCCGGCGCTCGGCTGATGGCCGTCTCCGGCACCGTGTCGCTCATCGCCTTCGTGGTCGCGCTCCTCGCCGTGCGCGGCGTCGAGCCTTCGCGTGTCGAGCGGGCGGAATCCGAGGCACCCAAGCGTCCCTTCGCGCAGGTGCTGGCGCGGGTTTGGGCGGAGCCCGAGTCGCGCCGGTTCACGATCTTCATCTTCGTGGCCATGTTCGCCTACAGCGCGCAGGAACTCATCCTCGAGCCCTTCGCGGGTCTCGTCTTCGCGATGTCGCCGGGCACCACCACCAAGCTCGCGGGTCTCCAGCACGGCGGCGTGCTGGCCGGCATGCTGACGGTCGCCGGCCTGACCATGGGCATCGGCGGCCCCGTCCTCGGCTCCCTGAAGATGTGGACGACGCTCGGCTGCGCCGGCTCGGCCCTGGCGCTCCTCGGGATCGCAGGCGGCGGCCTCATGGGGGCGGACTTCCCCTTGCGCGTTCCGGTCTTCGTCCTGGGGCTCTTCAACGGCATCTTCGCGGTGGCCGCCATCGGCTCGATGATGGCGCTGGCCGGGGCCGGCGGCGAGGCCGAGCGCGGCACCCGCATGGGCGTCTGGGGGGCCGCGCAGGGCCTTGCCTTCGGGGCCGGCGGTTTCCTCGGCACGGTCGCGGTCGATGGCGCACGCCTCCTCACACCCCGCGCCGTCGATGCCTATGCCAGCGTGTTCGCCGGGGAGGCCGTGCTGTTCGTCTTCGCCGCCGCCCTGGCACTCCGCATCGCTCACGCTCCGGCAACGCAAGGGCCGCGCGCGCGGCGTGCCGCATCCGCCTTCGAGGCAACGCTCTCCGCGAGGTAACATCATGTCACGAGGTGAAGGGATGACCGCCGTCAGGGAGACCGACCTCGAGACCTACGACGTCGTAGTCGTGGGCGGCGGCCCGGCGGGCGCCACCGCGGCCACCGATCTGGCACGTGCCGGACGGCGCGTCCTGCTCCTCGACAAGCCCGGCCGGATCAAGCCCTGCGGCGGCGCGATCCCGCCGCGCCTGATCCGCGATTTTGCGATTCCGGACCATCTGCTCGTGGCCCGCATCCGCTCGGCCCGGATGGTCTCGCCCAAGGACAAGCGGGTGGACATGCCCATCGGAGACGGCTTCGTCGGCATGGTCGACCGGGCCGATTTCGATCCCTGGCTGCGCGAGCGCGCCGTGGCGGCGGGGGCGACCTTGCGCGCGGCCACCTTCCGGCACATCGAGCGCGCCGATGAGGGCGCCACGGTGCACTACCTCGCCGACGGCTTTCCCCGGGCGGCGCGCGCCCGCCTCGTCATCGGCGCCGACGGGGCGAGTTCCAGCGTCGGCCGGGCCGAGATCCCGGGCCACGCCGCCATGAAGCAGGTCTTTGCCTATCACGAGATCGTCCGGCTGCCGGAGACGGGCCCCCATGACGTCGAGGCGACCCGGTGCGATGTCTATTACCAGGGCAAGCTCTCGCCGGACTTCTACGCCTGGGTCTTCCCCCACGGCGACACGGTGAGCATCGGCACCGGCAGTGCCCGCAAGGGCTTCTCGCTGCGCGGCGCCATTCGGACCTTGCGGGCCTCGACCGGCCTGGAGGCGGGCGAAACCGTGCGTCGCGAGGGGGCTCCCCTCCCCCTCAAGCCCCTGCGCCGCTGGGACAACGGCCGCGACGTACTCCTCACCGGCGACGCCGCCGGAATCGTCGCGCCCGCCTCCGGCGAGGGTATCTACTACGCGATGCTGGGCGGCCGCCTGGCGGGCGAGGCGGCGGAAGCGTTTCTCGTCACCGGCAAGGCCAAGGCGCTCGGCCTCGCCCGCCGCCGCTTCATGAAGCTGCACGGCCGGGTCTTCCTGATCCTGCGCATCATGCAGGCGGTCTGGTATCGCAACGACGCCCTGCGCGAGCGCTTCGTCTCGATCTGTCGCGACCGCGACGTGCAGCAACTCACCTGGGATTCCTACATGAACAAGGAACTGGTCCGGGCCAAACCCGCCGCCCATGCCCGAATCTTCTTCAAGGATCTCGCCCACCTCTTCCGTTGGGTCTCGCCATGAGCGCGATGACCGGCGATTGGGGCCCGACCCTGGTGGCGGCCATCGCGGCGATCCTGGTAGCGCTGGCCGGTGGCCTCCTGACCACCACCGGGCCCTGGTATCAGGCCTTGCAGCGCCCGAGCTGGAAGCCGCCGGACTGGGCCTTCGGCCCGGTCTGGACCACGATCTTCACCCTGACGGCGATCTCGGCGGTCCTGGCCTGGAACGCCGACGGGAGTTTTGCGTCCCGCACGATCCTCGTCGTCGCCTACGCGGTGAACGCGGTCCTCAACATCGCCTGGAGCGGGCTGTTCTTCCGCCTGCGCCGGCCGGATTGGGCGCTCGTCGAAGTTGTGTTCCTGTGGCTGTCGATCGCGGCGCTGGTCCTCGTCACCGCGCGGGTCTCCGGTGTGGCCGCGCTCCTGCTGCTGCCCTATCTCGGTTGGGTCGGGGTCGCCGCCTTCCTGAACCGCGCGATCGTCCGCCTCAATGGTCCGTTTCGGAGCGCCTGAGCGATGGACGCGCTGTTTGCCAGTGGACACATCGTCGACGCGCTCCTGCTCCTCGTCGCGCTCGAGGCCCTGGGGCTGATCCTCTGGCGCCGACGCTCCGGATGGCCGCTTCCGTTCCTGTGCAACCTGACCTCCGGCGCCGCGCTGATGTTGGCCCTGCGTGCGGCGATGACAGGTGCGCATTGGACCGCGATCGCCGGGTGCCTCGCCGTGTCGGGACTGGCGCACGGCACCGAGATGGTGCTGCGCCTCGGCGGTGGCACGACGAACGCATCCGTCCGCCTCGACTCCCACACCTGACGAAGTCCCGATTCCCGAGCCGGAGAGTGCCATGAGACATCGCCGTGACGCTCTTCGCCGTGACGTTTGTCGCCTGCAAGTCGGGCTCGCCCTCGGATTGGCGGGGAGCGTGCTTTCGGCCGGGTTCGCCTGCGCTCAGGACGCGGACCTGATCAAGCGCGGTGAGTATCTCGCCACGGCGGGCGATTGCGTCGCCTGCCACACGGCTCCGGGCGGCAAGCCCTTCGCCGGAAACTACGTGCTCAACACGCCGATCGGGAAGATCCGGACACCCAACCTGACGCCGGACAACGAGACCGGCCTCGGCACCTGGAGCGCCGACGACTTCTACCGCGCCTTCCACGAGGGCATCACGAAGGACGGCTCCTACCTGTATCCGGCCTTTCCCTTCGCCTGGTACACCAAGGTCACACGCGACGATTCCGATGCGATCTTCGCCTACCTGAAATCCCTGCCGGCGGTGCACGAGCCCCGCAAGGATTCCGAGATCCCCTTCCCCTTCAACATTCGCACCGCGCTCATCACTTGGCGCACCGCCTTCTTCACCGCGGGCGCGTTCACGCCGGACCCGCAGGCGAGCGCCGAGGTCAATCGCGGCGGCTACCTCGTGGAGGGGCTCGGCCATTGCGGCATGTGTCACAACGCCAACAAGATCGTGGGCAACAGCGGGCTGGCGGGTAAGCTCGGCGGCGGCGTCATCGACGGCTGGTACGCCCCCAACATCACCCCGGACGATCATACCGGGATCGGCGCCTGGAGCGACGAACAGGTGGTGACCTACCTGAAGACCGGCGCTGCGCCCGGTAACCTGCCCGGGGTCGCCGCCGGGCCGATGCGCCAGACCATCGAGGAATCGCTCTCGAAGATGACCGATGCCGACCTGAAGGCGATGGTCGCCTATCTGCGCACGCAGAAGGCCAAGGAGAGCTACAAGGTCAAGGATCTCCAGGCCTTCAACGCCGCTGGGGCCCCCGGTGCCGGAACCTATCTCAGCTACTGCTCCTCCTGCCATAAGCCGGACGGCAAGGGTGTCGAGGGTGCGATTCCGGCGCTGGCCGGCAACTCCTCCGTGCAGGCGAAGGGCCCCGAGACGGTGATCCGGGTCATCCTCGGGGGGCTCAGTGCGCAGAACGGCCTCGCCCCCATGCCCGCCATCGGCGCCGGGATGACCGACCAAGAGGTCGCCGACGTGACGGACTACGTGCGCAACGCCTGGGGCAACGCCGCCCCGGTGATCTCCGAACGCGGCGTGGTCGCCACCGCGCGCGCCGCCACCGAGACGATGCTGGCGGGCTCCGCGCCCTGCGCGGAGATCGCCCAGCCGGATGTCGCCAAGGCGATTGCCGAGTCCGGGGCCGCGCAGCGTCTGAAGGGTCTCTCGCAGGAAAACTTCATCACCGCGATCAACACCCTCCTGCCCCCGATCAAGGCTGCGCTGCCCGGCGCAAAGGGGGACGACCTCGTCAATGGCCTGACCACCGCCTTCTGTCAGGCGGGGCGTGGCGACCCGAGCTACGACAAGGCCGGCTGGCATGCGGTGATCGGAAGCTTTTCGAGCATCGTCTACAGCCAGTTGAGGAACCCGGAAGTCCGGGCCTCGACGGGCGGAGCCGCCCCGACGCCGTGACGGCCCCCAGACCCGGGCGTTTCACGACGTCGCCTGGGTCACTGCGCGATCCGGTCACGCTCTGGGAAGCATCCGGTCGCTGATGATCCGGCGCTGGATCTCACTGGTGCCCTCGAAGATCGTCGTCAGCCGCGCGTCGCGCCAATAGCGCTCCACCCGGCGCTCGGTGGTGTAGCCGTTGCCGCCGTGAAGCTGCATCGCCTGGTTGGTGACGCGCACCGCCAGCTCGGTGGCGACCAGCTTGACCATGGCCGATTCGCTCTCCGCCGGCTCGCCGGCGTCGAGGAGGTGGGCGACCTGGTTCCAGAAGGCACGCGCCTGCGCAACGTCGGCCGCCATGTCGGCGAGCGCGAAGCGCAGGGCCTGGAAGTCGCCGATCGGATGGCCGAACTGCTCGCGCTCCTGCAGGTAGACCTGGGTGTCTTCCAGGGCCGCCCGCGCCACGCCGACGGCCCGGGCCGCCGTATGCACCCGCGCGATGTTCAGCCCCCGCTGTACCGAGGCGAAGCCGCCCGCATCCGCGTCCGCCCCCTGATCGCCATAGAGTCCCGTGAGGCGATCGCTCTCGGGCACACGGACGCCGTCGAGGTCGAGTTCGAAGGTCAGGAAGCCGTGATAGCCGATCTTGTCGATCACTCGGCCTGTCATGCCCGGCGGAAAGCTGCCGGGCTCTTTGAGCACGAGGAACGGCTCGAGCCCGGCCGAGCGCGGCTCGCCCGGCTCTGGGTCTCGGGTGCGGGCCAGGACCTCGATGAAGTCGGCGGCCTTTGCGAAGCCCGCCCAGCGCTTGGTGCCGGTGAGCACCCAGGTGTCGCCCTCGCGCACGGCGCGCGTCTGCACGCCGGCCAAGTCCGAGCCCGCCGTCGGCTCGGACAGGGCGATGCTGCCGATCCACCGACCCCGCGCCGATTTTTGGAGGAGACCGTGCCGCCGCTCGGGATCGAGCGTCTGCGTGCCCAGCCCCTGCCCGCGTGCCAGAATGCTGCCGACCGACAGCCAGGCCCGCGCCAGTTCCTCGGAGACGAGACAGTATTCGAAGACCCCGAGGCCGAGCCCGCCGTGCTCGGCGGGAATCGTGATGCCGAACCAGCCCTTGGCGGCCATCTGGTCGATGAGCGACCGGGGCATCTCGGACTTCTGCGGATCGAGGCTGTCGGCCAGAGGCATCACAACCTCGTGGGCGAAGGCCCGGGCCTCCGCCTGGAGCGCCGCCCGTTCCGCCGTGTGCCAGGGCGCGAGGAGTTCGGGCGGGCGCGGGTCCACGCGTTCGGGCTTCGACATGCATCCCCCCTGTCTGTCCGACCGCATATGGCTGCGGACCGCTGTTATGACGTCGAAAACCTAGGGCGCCGGCAGCCGAAGTCGAAGAGCGGCCTTGCGCGTCGGTCGCAGTGTGGAGCGCGAAGTCGGCGGTGCGAACCGACGCGACGATCCCGCGCGGTCTGTCCGGTTCAAGACAGTTCGGTCGCCGTTGCGCGTCGGGCATGTTCCGCGTAGGCCCGAAACGGGACAGGTCATCCGGGTTGTCCGCGCGCCGGGGAGCGGACGTTCTTGAACTCGACCGCATCTTGAGCGCGACCGCGTCGCCCGCGCCCGAACTGACCGCCTGCGACCGGGAACCGATCCATCGCCTCGGCACGCTGCAACCGCACGGATTCCTCGTCGCCTACCGGTTGGCCGATCGGCGCATCGTCCAGGCGAGCGCCAACGCACCACGTCTGATCGGCTCGTCCATGACGACGCCCCTCGGCCAGGATGTGGCCGAGCTCTTTCCCGATCTTCACGAACGGGTCGCGGCTCAGGCGATCTCCGAGCGCGACGGGGCCCAGTACCTGCGCACCGTGACCCTCGCCACCATCGACGGATCGCAGGCCTACGACCTCGCGGTGCATCGCTCGGGCGACCTCGTCGTTCTTGAATTCGAGGCCGTCGCCAGCCGATCCGCGTCCGAGCACAGCCTCGACGCGCTCTACCCTCGCCTCAGCCGCTTCGTCGAAGGCCTGCACGAGGCGGGTTCGGTGGAGGAGCTGTGCCAGCTCCTCGCCATCGATATCCGCCACGTCACGGATTTCGACCGGACGCTCGTCTACCGCTTCGATCGCGACTGGCACGGCACCGTGGTGGCCGAAGACGGCAACGGCGTCCTTCCCTCCTATCTCGACCTGCGCTTTCCGGCCACCGACATCCCGGCCCAGGCCCGCGAGCTCTACCGGCGCAACCGCCTGCGCATCATTCCGGACGCGGCCTACATCCCCGTTCCGATCCTGCGGGGGCCGGAGTTCGGTGGCGACGAGCCCCTCGATCTCAGCCAGTCGATCCTGCGCAGCGTTTCGCCGGTGCACGTCGAATACATGCGCAACATGGGCACCATGGCGTCGATGTCGGTCTCGATCCTCGTCGACGGGGCGCTCTGGGGCCTGATCTCGTGCCACAACCGCGAGCCACGCCGCGTGCCCCTCCAGGCCCGCAACGCCTGCGACTTCCTCACCCGGATCTTCGCGCTCCAACTCGCCGCCAAGGAGCGCGGGGCCGAGGCCGAGCAGCGTCTGGGCTTGAGCGCGATCCAGGCCCGGCTCCTCGGCTACATGGCCGAGGAGGAGAACTTCCTCGACGGTCTCCTGAAGCATACGGACGATGTGCTGGCGCTCGCGGGAGCCTCCGGCGCCGCGGTGATTACCGCCGAGCGTTGCCGGCTGCTCGGCGCGACCCCGGCCGAGGCCGAGGTCCGGGCGATCTACCAGTGGCTCTCCAGCGGTCCCGGCGGCGCGGACATTTTCGCCACCGACGCGCTCGGCGACGTCTACCCGCCGGCGCGAAGCTTTCCGGACCGGGCGAGCGGCCTCTTGGCGATCTCGATCTCGCAGAAATACGCGAGCTACGTGCTCTGGTTCAGGCCAGAGGTCATCCGCACGGTGAAATGGGGCGGCGACCCGACCAAGGCGGCGACCCCCGACCCGGCGGGCGGCCCCGACCGGCTGCATCCGCGAAAATCCTTCGAGATCTGGAAGGAGACACTGCAGGGCCGGGCTCTGCCCTGGTCGTCCGCCGAGACGGAGGCCGTGAAGGAACTGCGCGCCTCGGTGCTCGGCATCGTGCTGCGGCGGGCGGAGGAGCTGGCGTCCCTGAGCGAGGAGCTCCAGCGCTCCAACAAGGAGCTGGAGGCCTTCTCCTACTCGGTCAGCCACGACCTGCGCGCGCCTTTCCGGCACATTGTCGGCTATTCGGAATTGCTGCGCTCGCGCGAGGGCGCGCGTCTCTCGGAGAAGGGACGCCACTACATCGATACCATCATCGAGGCCGCGTTCTCGGCGGGCACCCTCGTCGACAATCTGCTGCGGTTCTCGCAGATGGGTCGCAATTCCCTCAATCCGATCCTGGGCGCCCTGAACCCCATGGTGGAAGAGGTCCGGCGCTCCACCATGCGCGACGTCGGCCCTGAGCGCGTCATCCACTGGACGATCGGGCCGCTCGGTGAGGTCAATGCCGATCCGGTGATGCTGCGGCTCGTGATCGAGAACCTGTTCTCGAACGCGGTCAAATACACCCGCAAGCGCGACGAGGCCCGGATCGAAGTCGGCCGCCTCGATCCGGGTGCGACGCAGACGCTCCCCGAGGGCGATGCCGGGGACCAACCGGTCTTCTACGTGCGCGACAACGGCGTCGGCTTCGACATGGCCTATGTCGGCAAGCTCTTCGGCGTGTTCCAGCGCCTGCACCGGGTCGAGGAATTCGAGGGCACCGGCATCGGCCTTGCGAATGTCCGGCGCATCGTCGAGCGCCACGGTGGACGGACCTGGGCCGAGGGCGCCCTCGGCGAGGGCGCGACCTTCTACTTCACGCTGCCGCCGCCGCGCGCGGTGGCGAACCCGAAGACCGTGTGGCGATCGCAGTCCCTCTCCACGCCGAAGGAGGTGCGCTGAACGATGCCGGACCTGAAGCCGATCCTCCTCGTGGAGGACAATCCGAACGACATCGAGCTGACGCTCGCCGCCCTGGAGAAGAGTCAGCTCGCCAATGAGATCGTCATCTGCCGCGACGGCGCGGAGGCCCTCGACTTTCTCTACCGGCGCGGCGGCTACGAGGGCCGCGATTCGCGTGATCCCGCCGTGGTGCTCCTCGACCTCAAGCTGCCGAAGGTCGATGGGCTGGAGGTGCTCGCCAAGGTGAAGGGCGACATCCGCACGCGGGCGATTCCCGTGGTGATGCTGACCTCGTCGCGAGAGGAAACCGACCTCGTACGGTCCTACGACCTCGGGGTGAACGCGTTCGTGGTGAAGCCCGTCGGCTTCACGGAATTCTTCGAGGCGATCCAGGACCTCGGTGTGTTCTGGGCGGTGCTGAACGAGCCGCCGCCGCACCGTGGGGGAGGCTGGCCATCGAACATCTGAGGGACGGCGAGCCGGATTCCGGCGCGCATGAAGGGTTCGGATCGGATCCGCTGCAGATCCTCCTCCTGGAGGACAGCGACCTCGATACGGAGCTGCTCGGCGCTGTGCTCGATGACCTCGGGCATCCCTACAGCCTGGACCGGGTGATGACGCAGGCGGATTTCACCCGCGCGGCGGGCGATCGTAAGCATCACCTCATCCTGGCGGATTACGTCCTGCCGACCTTCGATGGTCTCAGCGCGCTGCGCATCGCCCGCGCGCAATGCCCCGAGATCCCGTTCGTGTTCGTCTCGGGAACCCTCGGCGAGGACGTCGCGGTGGAGGCCCTGAAGCGGGGCGCCACCGACTACGTCACCAAGCAGCGGCTCGATCGCCTGCCGCGCACCATCATGCGGGCACTCGCCGAGGCGAAGGCCCGGACCGAGCGCGAGCGCGCCCTGCTCGATCTGCGCGACCTCAACGAGACCCTCGAGGTCCGGGTCGAGGCGCGGACGCGCGAACTGGCCACCGCCAATGCGGAACTCCATCGCCAGATCGGCGAGCGGGAACGCGTCGAGGAGGCCCTGCGCCAGTCCCAGCGCCTGGAAGCGGTGGGCCAGCTCACCAGCGGCGTCGCGCATGACTTCAACAATCTCCTCACGGTGATCTCCGGCAACATCGAGTTCCTGGGGCGCGCGGTGAGCGACGACCGCTCGAAGCGACGCCTGGAGATGATGCGTGGCGCGGCCGATCGGGGCGCACGGCTCACCGCGCAGCTTCTCGCCTTCTCGCGGCGCCAGCGGCTTGAGCCGACCCCGGTGGAGCTGAACCACACCGTCGCCTCCATGCGCGACCTGCTGCAAAGCTCCATCGGCGGTGCCGTGCGCATCGAGATGACGCTGCAGCCGGACCTGTGGTCGGCCCTGGTGGATGCGACGCAGATCGAGCTCGTGATCCTGAACCTCGCGATCAATGCCCGCGATGCCATGGCGGTGGGCGGGTGCCTCACCATCGAGACCGCCAATGTCAGCCTCGCGCAGCCACCGGCCCGGCCCGAGGAGCCGAGCCCCGGCGCCTACGTGATGGTGGCGGTGAGCGACACGGGAACCGGCATCGCGCCCGATGTCCTGGCACGCGTGTTCGAGCCGTTCTTCACCACCAAGCCGGTCGACAAGGGGTCCGGCCTCGGCCTCGCCCAGGTCTACGGGTTCGTGAAGCAATCGGGGGGTGGGGTCAGCATCGATACCCGGGTCGGCGAAGGCACCTCCGTGCGGGTCTATCTGCCCCGCGCGGAGGCCGTGCCGCGACCCATCGAGATCGTCTCGCCGGTCATCGATTGCGCGGCGCGGCGCGGACCCGACGACCGGCCGGTCCTGCTCGTGGTGGACGACGACAGCGCCGTGCGGGAGGTCACGACCACGATCCTCTCGGACCTCGGCTACGCCGTCCGCGAGGCCGGCTCCGGCCTCGCCGCCCTGCAATCCCTGGAGGTCGATCCGTGCGTCGATCTCGTCCTGCTCGATTTCGCGATGCCGGGCATGAACGGCGCCGAGGTCGCCTGTGCGATCCGGCGTCGCTGGTCGCACCTGCCGGTGATGTTCGCGACGGGCTATGCCGACACCGCCGCGCTGATGCAGGCGGGCGAGGTCGGCCCGGAGCGGATCGTGCAGAAGCCGTTCCGCGACGGTGAACTTCAGCGCAAGGTCGCGGCGGTTCTGGCAAACCCGCCCACGTCCGGAAACTTGCGCCTTGTCGCGAGGCGCGCCGGCCGGCTTTGAGGGGCCTGTCACCCCGCAACACCCTCTTGTCTCAGGTGGGCCGCCTCGTGGGATGACGCGCGTGATCGCACAGGGTGCCATGTTCGGGCGGCCCTGGCCGGTCTGCCCGCGATGGCCTATTGCCTCCGGCGCACGCCACCCGCCCGACCCTGTGCCGGCCCCGCCGCGCGAATTCGGTGGCCCGGACGGCCTGTATCCCGTCTCTGCCGATCGTCGCCGAGGACCGGCGGACGGCTCTCGGTGACGACGGATCCGGCTCGCACCGTGGCGCCGCCCGAGGATTCCATGACGTCCGTTCCAGCTCCCGCGTCCCGTGGGCGCGCCCTCCTCCGCGACGCCCTGGCCGGCCTCGTCTCGACCTTCGCGCTGATCCCGGAGGTGATCGCCTTCTCCTACGTGGCGGGTGTGCCACCGCAGGTCGGGCTCTATGCGTCCTTCGTCATCGCCCTCGTCATCGCCTTCACCGGCGGACGCACCGCGATGATTTCCGCCGCCGCCGGCTCGATCGCTCTCGTCGTCGGAAGCTTGGTTCGTGACCACGGGCTGGCCTATCTCCTCGCCGCCACAATCCTCGCCGGCCTGATCCAGGTGGTGTGCGGGCTCTGCCGGTTCGGCATCCTGATGCGCTTCGTCTCGCGGTCCGTGGTGGCGGGCTTCCTCAACGCGCTGGCGATCCTGATCTTCGCCGCCCAGCTTCCCGAACTGATCGGCGTCGGCTGGCCGGTCTACGCCCTCGTCGCGCTGGGGGTCGCCATCATCTACGGCCTGCCCCGGATCTCGACGGCGGTGCCGTCGCCCCTGGTGGCGATCCTCGTCCTCACCCTCGTCAGCATCGCCTTCGGCCTGGATCTCCGGCGGGTCGGCGACCTCGGCGAATTGCCCTCCGCTCTGCCGGTCTTCGCCCTGCCGGCGGTGCCGCTGACCCTGGAGACCTTGCGGATCATCGCGCCCTACGCCTTCGCCATCGCTTTCGTGGGCATCCTGGAATCGCTGATGACCGCGAGCGTCGTCGACGAGATGACGGGCACGCCGTCGAACAAGAACCGCGAGACCAGCGGCCTCGGCATCGCCAACGTGGCGGCGGGCCTGTTCGGCGGCATCGGCGGCTGCGCGATGATCGGCCAGACGGTATCAAACGTGAAGTATGGGGGCCGTGGCCGGCTGTCGACCGCCTGCTCGGGCCTCTTCCTGCTGCTGCTCATGGTCGTGCTGAAGCCCTGGGTGGCGCAGATCCCCATGGCGGCGCTGGTCGCCGTGATGATCACGGTCTCGATCGCGACGTTCTCGTGGTCGTCCCTACGCGACGTGGTGCGCTACCCGAAACTCTCCTCCACCGTGATGCTCGCGACGGTCGGCGTCGTCGTCGCCACCCACAACCTGGCGCTCGGCGTCGGTGTCGGCGTGGTGCTGAGCGGCCTCTTCTTCGCCTTCAAGGTCTCCAGGCTGGTGAGCGTGACCTCGACCTTCAGCGACGACCGGACGGTCCGCACCGACACCGTCGTCGGGCAGATCTTCTTCGCCTCGGCCGATGCGGTCTCGGACGCGATCGACACCGCACCTCCGGCCGCTCTGGTGCGGATCGACGTCACCAACGCCCATCTCTGGGACGTCTCCGCCGTCGGCGCCCTGGAGCGCGTCGCGGGCCGTCTGCGCGCGCGGGGAGCACGGGTGGAGTTGATAGGGCTGAACGCTGCGAGCGCGACCATGGTCAG
>NZ_JAQGKL010000028.1 GCF_028290105.1 Methylobacterium sp. | reverse complement strand
GCGCAGCAGGCCGTGACCCTCGAAACCCTGTCGGTGTCGGGCTCCGGCCTGGGAAGCCCGGCCCCCGCCGAGGGGCTGAACCTGCGGACCGTAGGCGGCAGCGCCAGCCGCCTCGGCCTGACGCCCCTGGAGACCCCCGCCAGCGTCGACGTGATCGCGGGAGAGACCACCCGCCTGCGCGGGCAGAACACCGTGGCCGAGGCCGTGACGCAGAACGCCACCGGCATCACCACCGTGGCGTCTCCGGGCAACGGCAACGGCGCCTTCACGGCCCGGGGCTTTGCCGGCCCAAACTCGATCCAGCAGCTCTACGACGGCACCCGGCTCTTCGTGGGCGCCGGCACCGTGACCTTCCCGTTCGACACCTGGAACGTCGAGCGCATCGAGGTTCTGCGCGGCCCGGCTTCCGTCCTCTACGGCGACGGCGCCATCGGCGGCGTGGTCAACGTGGTCACGAAGAAACCGGTCTTCACGCCCCTCAGCGAGGCGCGAGCCGCGCTCGGCTCGGACGGCCTCGCGCGGCTCGCCCTCGATTCCGGCGGGCCGATCGGCGAGTCCCTGGCCTACCGCCTCAACGTCAGCGGCAACCGGACCGAGGGCTGGATCTCGCCGGACGGGAGCTTTCGCAATCTCGCGGTCTCGGGCGCCCTCGCCTTCCAGGCGACGCCCGACCTCGCTTTCACCGTCAGCCACGATTTCGGCTACCAGGAGCCGGCCCGCTACTGGGGAACGCCGCTGGTCAACGGGCGCATCCTCGAATCCATCCGCTTCAACAACTACAATGTCCGGGACGCCAAGATCCTCTGGACCGACAACTGGACGCAAGCCAAGGCGGAGTGGACGCCCACCGCCGACATCACGATCCGCAACACTGCCTATCGGCTCCAGAGCCGGCGCCAATGGCGCGACGTCGAGCAATACGCCTTCAACCGGGACACGGGCCGGATCGACCGCTCGGACTACCTCGAGATCTACCACAGCCAAGAACAGGTCGGTAACCGCTTCGACGCGGCCTTCCGGGGCACCCTGTTCGGATTTCGCAACGAGTTCCTGGCCGGCTTCGACGTGAACCACATCGCCTTCCGGCACACCAACAACTTCTTCTTCGATACCAGTAGCAGCGTCGATCCGTTCGCCTACGATCCGGGCGTGTTCCCGGCCGAAGGGCTGGCCCGGCCGGCCTACGCCACTTCCACGAACCAGGCCTCGGTCTTTGCCGAGAACCGCCTGGTTCTGTCCGATCAGGTCTCGCTGCTGGCGGGCGTGCGCTACGACGCCCCGACGCTCCATCGCCGCAACCTCGTCACCGGCGCCACCTTCGACCAGGATTTCCAGGCGCTCGGCTACCGCTTCGGAGCCGTCTACAACCCGACGCCGCTGCTGGCGCTCTATGCGCAATATGCCACCGCCACCGATCCGGTGGGCAGCCTGATCTCGCTCTCGCAGAGTCTGGCCAGCTTCAAGCTTTCCACCGGCGAGCAGGTAGAGATTGGCGCCAAGGGCGTGGCCTTCGAAGGTCGGGCCGAGTGGACGCTCGCCGGCTACCGCATCGTCAAGGACAACCTCGTCTCGACGGTGCCGGGCCAGCCGACCCTCGCGACGCAGGTGGGCCGGCAATCCTCCCTCGGTGTCGAGGCGGCCTTGAGCCTGCACCTCCTCGCGGCGTGGCGGATCGACGCCAACATCGCCCTTCTTCACGCCCAGTACGACGCCTTCAATCAGGCGGTCGCCGGGCAGGTGGTCTCCTACGCCGGGCGCCAGCCCATCGACGTGCCCGAGCGCGTGGCCAACCTCTGGCTGAACTACGCCTTCGCGCCCGCCTGGGAGGCGCGGGTCGGCCTGCAGCATGTCGGCGAGACCTACAGCGATTTCGGCAACCAGGCGAAGCGCCCGGCCTACACCCTGGTCAATGCCGGGCTCGACCATCAGGTCACGCCGTCCGCGCGGCTGTCCGTGCGCGCCTACAATCTCTTCGACACGGTCTACGCGATCAGCGGCAACGCGGTCGACGGGATCGGCACCAACTGGCTGCTCGGTCGGCCGCGCTCCTTCGAGGTCGCCTACAGCGTGCGGTTCTGATGCGGCGCTGGCTCAAACCCCTGAAGCGCTGGCTGATCCTCGGCCATCGCTGGCTCGGCATCGCCACGGGCCTGTTCCTCGCCGCCTGGGTGCTATCGGGGCTGGTGATGCTCTACGTGGCGTTCCCGGCCCTAACCGACGCGGAGCGCCTGTCCTATCTCACGCCCATCGCCTGGGAGCGGGTCATCTTCGGCCCTGACGCGGCCCTCGCCCGGGTCGGGCTCGAACCGGCCCCGGACGGGCTCAGCCTCGCCATGCGGGGGCCCGAGCCGGTCTATCAGGTGACGACCCGCGATGGGGCCCGGCACGTGGTCTCCGCCGAGACCGGGACCGTGTTCGGAGAGATCGACGCCCGCGCGGCGCTGGCCGCGTTCGGACGGCATGCCTCGGTGCGGGCGGTCACGCGCGACCAGTGGACGGTGCGGGACCGCTACGACCCCGTGCGGCCCTTCCACGTGGTGGCGCTCCATGATGCCGCCGGCACGGAACTCTACGTTTCGGCCCGCACCGGATCGGTGGTGCTCGACACGACCCGCCGGGAGCGCCTGTGGAACTGGCTCGGGGCGATCCCGCACTGGTTCTACCCGACGCCCCTGCGGGCGCGGGCGGACCTCTGGCGTGGTGTCCTGCTCTGGGTGTCGGGCGTCGCGATCGCCGGCGCGCTGAGCGGCCTCGTCCTCGGGATCTGGCGCCTGCGCCTGCGCCGCCCCTACGCCAGCGGCGCCGTGACGCCCTATCGGGGCATGGGACGTTGGCACCACCTGTTCGGCGTCGTCGGCGGGATCAGCCTCGTCACGTTCGTGGCGAGCGGCTGGCTCTCGATGAATCCGAACCACTGGTTCACGCCGCGCATGCCGTCCGCGGCGATGCGGGAGGCTTATGCCGGCCCCGCCGCCCCAGTGACCCGCGAGGCTTTGAGCGGCATCCCGCTCTCCGGGATCGTCGAGGTCCGGATCGGCCGGGTCGATGGCCGCCCGGTGCTGGTGGCCGCCGACGCCCGGTCGCGCCGGGTCGTGGTGGCGCCGCCGAGCCCTATCGCCGTTCTTGCGGCGGCCGGGCGCGCCCTGCCGGGAGCGGGCATCGCCGGCACGCAGACCCTCACCGCCTACGACGCCTACTGGTATCCCCACCACGACACGCGGCCCTTGCCCGTCCTGCGCGTCCGCTTCGACGACCCGGCCGCGACCTGGCTGCATATCGACCCGGAGAGCGGTGCCCTCCTCGACCGGCTCGATGCCAGCGGCCGGCTCCAGCGCTGGCTGTTCGAGGCAGCCCACCGCCTCGATTTCGCAATCCTGACACAGGCTCGCCCAGCCTGGGACCTCGTGATGTGGCTCCTCAATGGACTCGGTGCGGGCATCGCCCTCACGGGCGTCGCGCTCGGCTGGCGCCGGCTCCGGCGCCCGGCCCGGGCACCCTAGGCGGCGCTAGGCTCAGCCCACAGGGTACGCGGCGTCCTCACCACGCGCGGGGCCGGGCTCTCCGTTGACGGCGCGCACGCACGCCTCGGCTTCCGAAGGGATCGCCGCCGAGGGACAATCGGGAAATTCCATCCAGTCCGTAAAGGCCTCGGCCGGGTAGCTGTGCTGGCACGAGGCGACGTGCCAGGGGGCCGGATCGCCGGCGGCCTCTGGATCCCAGCGGATCACCGCGCGCCGGTCGGGGTCGTCGCGATGGATCGCGATGATCCAGCGGCCGTCATGCGGGGCCCGATCCATGCCCCTCCATGTCCGCATGATGCTGTTTTCCCCTGACCGTGTCCGAGGCCAAAGCAACGCACGAGGCGCCAAAAGCGTTCGAAACGGCACTTCCTGCGGGGTGCGCCACCGGTTGTCGCGCCCGCCGACGCCTGCCATGGTCTCGCCATGGCCCAGACGATCCCCCCGCGCTATTCCCCCGCCGAACTCATCGCCGAACTGCGCGAGGCGGCCGAGGAGATCGCCCCGGAACTCAACGGCATCCGCCCCGAGGAAACCCTGGAGGGCGAATCCGCCCAGACCCTCGAAGAGATGCTGGACGCGCTGCGGCGGATCGCCAACGGCGCGCCGCGTCCCGAGGAGATCGCCCGCATCGCTCTGGAGGCCAAGGCGCCCCTGAAGCCCTTCGGCAAGCCGAGGAGCACGGTCGTGAAGATGCAAAAGCCCCGTCGGTAGGGCGCATCTTACCGCGGCCTTGTTAGCCGTCGGCCGCGGGGCGGTCCGTGCCCGCCTCGGTCTCGGCCGCCGTGTAGCCCTCCAGCCAGTCGGCGCTGTGCTGCGATCCGGCCGGATAGGGATTGGCCGAGGCGGGCTGCCCGGCGGTCTGGGCGGCATGGCCTTCCAGCCAGATCGCGTTCGAACCGATGACGGTCATGGGCGTATCTCCTCTCGGCCGCGAAACGTCGGCCGGAATCGCGTCGCTCGGGAAAACCATGGTTCCGGCGATCGGGTTCGCTTCCGGCCGCATCGACGCGCGAACCGCCACGCTGGCGCCACCCTGATGCATTGTCTGCTGTGGCGAACCCGAAGGAGATCGCGATGCTCGACAGACGCACCCTGCTCGCCGCCGTCCCCTTCCTGGCGGTCGCCCCATCGGCATGGGCAAAGGAGGCGCCGGCCCCCGACCTGGCGCAGCGCTTCGCCGCGCTGGAGGCCGAGAGCGCGGGGCGCCTCGGCATTTTCGTGCGCGACACGCGCACGGGCGCAACCTTCGGCCATCGCGCGGACGAGCCGTTCCCGCTCTGCAGCACCTTCAAGCTCCTAGCGGCCGGCGCGGTGCTGGCGCGGGTCGATGCGGGACAAGAGGATCTCGGTCGCCGCATCGCCTACACCGCCGCCGATCTCGTGGAATACTCCCCGGCCACGCAGCCTCGCCTGGGTGAAGGCAGCATGGCCCTGGGCGACCTCTGCGAGGCGGCCATTACGCTCAGCGACAACACTGCCGCCAATCTCATTCTGTCCACCCTCGGCGGCCCAGCCGGGTTGACCGCGTATCTGCGCACCCTCGACGATCAGGTGACAAGGCTGGACCGCTCCGAGCCGACCCTGAACGAGGCGATCCCGGGTGATCCGCGCGACACCACCACGCCCGCCGCGATGGTGGCGGATCTCGAGCGGCTGACGCTCGGCATGGCCCTGACCACAGCTTCGCGGGACACGCTCGTCGGCTGGCTTGCCCGCAACCGGACGGGCGGCACCCGGCTCCGCGCCGGCCTGCCCGAGGGCTGGCGGGTGGCCGACAAGACGGGCTCGGGTGAGCGCGGCAGCACCAAC
>NZ_JAQGKL010000014.1 GCF_028290105.1 Methylobacterium sp. | reverse complement strand
GCGCCGGCTTGCTGCACCTTAGCGCGCAGCAAAAGCCGGTCATGTGCCGGAGGCATCATCCTCAACGAAAAAGGCCGGGCGATGCCCGGCCTCGTCGTCATGGCCTGCCCGGATCTCAGGGCTGCGCCGGCTTCTCCGCCGGGACCGTGGTGGCCGGCGCCGCAGGCGCGGCCGGTGCGGCTTCCACCGGGGTGTCGTCGGCGGGCTTCACGGCCGCCGGCTTGTTGGCGTCTTCCCCCGCGACGGTCGGCTTTGCCGCCGTGCCCGGGACGTTGGCCTCGGGCTTCTGGTCCTCAGCGGGCTTGGCCGCGGCCCCGGCCTTCGGGGCCTCGTCGCGGCGAACCTCGGCGGCGGGCTTCGATTCCGGGTTCGGTTTGGCGTCGGCGGGCTTGGCATCAGCCGGTTTGGCGGCCGCCGGCTGGGCCGTGGCGGGCTTCTCGCCCTCGGCCTTCTTCTCGACGGCGGGGAGCGGAGCCGGGGTGTCGGCGAGGCTGCGCAGGTAGGTGATCACGTCGGCGCGCTCGGTGGGCGAGGTGATGCCCGCGAACGCCATCTTGGTGCCGGGCACGTAGCCCTTCGGGTTCGTCAGGAAGTGGTCGAGCTCGTCATAGGTCCAGGTGCCGCCCTTCTCCTTGAGCGCGGCCGAATACTCGAAGCCGGGCTCGTGCGCGCGCTGGCGGTCGACGACGCCCCAGAGATGCGGGCCGACCTTGTTTGGGCCGCCCTTCTCGAAGCTGTGGCAGGAGGCGCATTTCTTGGCCGCCGCCTGGCCCTTGTCGACGGTGGCGCTCGCCAGGCGGATCGGCAGCGGCTCGGCCTTCGCCTCGGGCGCGGCGCCGCCGGCGGCCTTCGCCTGCGGCTCGGGCAGGGCGTAGCCGGCGGTCCCGGCCGGCTTCGGGTGATAGATCAGCTCGGCGACGAAGCCCGACCCCACGGCGAACAGCAGCGCGCCGAGCGCGGCGCCCGCAACCTTGTTCAGCTCGAAAGAGTCCATTCTCGACAACTCCGGTGCGGCCGGCCTGAGGGGGGAAGGGTTCAGGGCGAAGTCCGACGCCTGGGGGCACGCCGAACTTTGGAAACGGTCGAGGGTGCTTAGCGGTTGGAGCCCGACCTTGACAATGGCGGAGTGGACGTCCGCGTAGTCGCAGAGTGCCGGGTGTCGCCTCCGTCCCTCACTTTTTGCCCTCCCTCTTTCAGACGCTCGCGGGCCGATCGGGTTCCGGGGGGACGGCCCGGGCCGCCGCATGACAAGGCGCGGCGCCGCTGGTAAGCACCGGCCCTCGGTTGGAACGGAACCCAGAGCCATGTCCGATCCCCTCGTCCTGATCCCCGCGCGCATGGCGGCGACCCGCCTGCCGAACAAGCCGATGGCGGATCTCGCCGGCGAGCCGATGATCGTCCATGTCTGGCGCCGCGCCGTGGAATCCGGCATCGGGCCCGTGGTGGTGGCCACCGACACGCCCGCCATCGTCGAGGCCATCGAGGCGGTGGGCGGCCTCGCGGTGCTGACGCGGGTCGATCACCCGTCCGGCTCCGACCGCCTGGCGGAGGCCCTCGAGATCATCGACCCGCAGGGCAATCACGACGTCGTCGTCAACCTCCAGGGCGACCTGCCGACCATCGATCCGGGCATCATCGGGGCCGCCATCCTGCCGCTCGCCGACCGGTCCGTCGATATCGCCACCCTGTGCGCGGTGATCAGCCACGAGGCCGAGCGGCGCGACCCGAACGTGGTCAAGCTCGTCGGCCACACGGTCGGCACCCGGCGCCTGAGGGCGCTCTACTTCACCCGCGCCGAGGCGCCCTGGGGGGAGGGCCCGCTCTACCACCACATCGGCCTCTACGCGTATCGCCGCAAGGCGCTGGCGCGCTTCATGGCCCTGCCGCCGGGGGAACTGGAGATCCGCGAGAAGCTGGAACAGCTGCGCGCGCTGGAAGCCGGCATGCGCATCGACGCCATCGTGGTCGACGACCTGCCGCTCGGCGTCGACACCCCCGCCGACCTGGAGCGGGCCCGCGCCATCCTGGCCGCCCGCCGCCTGAACTGAATCCCCGGAAAGATCCGCCCGCCATGCACCAGCGTACCATTTCCTACCAAGGCGAGCCCGGCGCGAATTCCCATATCATCTGCGCCCAGGCCTACCCGGACTGGACGCCGCTGCCCTGCCCGACCTTCGAGGACGCCTTCGCGGCGGTGAAAGAGGGGCGCGCCGCGCGGGCGATGATCCCGATCGAGAACTCGATCGCCGGGCGGGTCGCCGACATCCACCACCTCATTCCGACCTCGGGCCTGCACATCGTGGCCGAGCACTTCCTGCCGATCCACTTCCAGCTCATGGTCCTTCCGGGCACGCCCATCGAGGCCCTGAAGAGCGTGCACACCCACGTCCACGCCCTCGGGCAATGCCGCAAGATCATCCGGAGACTCGGCCTCCGGGCCGTGGTCGCCGGCGATACGGCCGGCGCGGCGCGCGAAGTCGCCGAGGCGGGCGATCCCAGCCGGGCCGCCCTGGCGCCGGCCCTGGCGGCGGAAGTCTACGGCCTCGACATCCTGGCCCGCGAAGTCGAGGACGAGAGCCACAACACCACCCGCTTCGTGGTGTTCTCGCCCGAGCCGGAGGCGGTGGCACCGGAGTCCGGCCCCATCGTCACGAGCTTCGTCTTCCGGGTCCGCAACATTCCGGCCGCCCTCTACAAGGCGCTCGGGGGCTTTGCCACCAACGGCGTCAACATGTCGAAGCTCGAGAGCTACATGGTCGAGGGCCAGTTCTCGGCCACGCAATTCTACGCCGAGGTCGACGGCCATCCGGAAGATCCGGGCCTGGCGCGGGCGCTCGCCGAACTCGCCTACTTTTCGCGGGAGGTGCGGGTCATAGGCACCTATCCTGCGCATCCCTACCGCGAGGCGAGCCGCATCGCGGCCGAGTAGCGTCCGACGGCCAGACGGGGCGGGCGAGGGGCCGGTCCCACGCGTCCTGCCCGAATGCGAACGTCGCCACGACCCCGCTGTCCGACGATCCTCTCGTCCCGACGAGTCGCAGGATTGTGCACGATCGCGGCTGGTCGGCGTCGTGGCACCTAGTCATTACGTCTCAGCGCACATTTCATTCCCTGGTATATTGCATACAAAGAATTTTGGTGCATGGTGTCCCGGTCGGTGTCGAAAATCCGATCGCAAAGGAATTCGGGATGGAACGTCTGGACTCACCGTCCGCCAAATGGTGGCAACTCGCCTTCGGCGTGCTCTGCATGGCGATGATCGCCAACCTGCAATACGGATGGACGCTCTTCGTCGACCCCATCGACGCCAAGTTTCACTGGGGCCGGGCAGCCATCCAGTTCGCCTTTACGGTGTTCGTCGCCACGGAGACCTGGCTGGTCCCGGTGGAAGCCTGGTTCGTGGACCGCTACGGCCCGCGGATCGTGGTCTGCTTCGGCGGCGTGATGATCGCGCTCGCCTGGTTCATCAACTCGCGGGCGGATTCGCTGACGCTCCTCTACGCGGCAGCCGTCATCGGCGGAATCGGGGCCGGATCGGTCTACGGCACCTGCGTGGGCAACGCGCTCAAGTGGTTCCCGCATCGGCGCGGCCTCGCTGCCGGCGCCACGGCGGCCGGGTTCGGGGCGGGTGCCGCCGTCACCGTGGTCCCGATCGCCAAGATGATCGCCAGCAGCGGCTACCAGGACGCCTTCCTGTTCTTCGGCCTCGGCCAGGGCGCCATCGTGGTCCTGCTCTCGTTCTTCCTGCGCAAGCCGTCCCTGGCGGTCCCGGTCCAGCGCAAGACCCTGCGCCTGCCGCAGACCAAGATCGACCGCACACCGCGCGAGGTGGTGCGGACCCCGGTCTTCTGGCTGATGTACGCGATCTTCGTGATGGTGGCCTCCGGCGGCCTGATGGCGGCGGCGCAGATCGCCCCGATCGCCCACGACTTCAAGGTCGCGGACGTGCCCGTCAGCCTCTTCGGCCTCCAGATGGCGGCCCTGACCTTCGCGATCTCCCTCGACCGGATCTTCGACGGCTTCGGGCGCCCCTTCTTCGGCTACGTCTCGGACAATCTGGGCCGCGAGAACACCATGTTCATCGCCTTCTCGATCGCGGCGGCGGCCATCATCCTGCTGCTCACCTACGGGACGCATCCGCTGGTCTTCGTGTTCTCGACGGCGATCTATTTCGGCGTCTTCGGCGAGATCTACTCGCTGTTCCCGGCGACCTGCGGCGACACCTTCGGCTCGAAGTTCGCCACCACCAACGCGGGCCTGCTCTACACCGCGAAGGGCACCGCCTCGTTCCTGGTCCCCATCGCGAGCATCATCTCGGCGACCTACGGCTGGTCGGCGGTGTTCGCGATTATCATCGGCCTCAACGTCGTGGCGGCGATCCTGGCCCTGTTCGTCCTCAAGCCCCTGCGCACCCGCTTCCTCACCGAGGACGAGGGCGCCGCATCGGTGGCGGTGCGTCCGGTCCAACTCGCCTGACGGGCGCGGATGGCGGCGGGAGATGCCCGCCGCCATCCCTCGGGGCGCACGGCACGAAAAGTGCCGGCCGGAGAGGCGGCGAGCGCCAGAATTGGGTATGGTTCCGCGCACGTACCGCGTGCCCGGTTTGGTTCGAGGTGTCCCATGACGATCGCCACAACCCTGGCCCTGCAGAGCGTCCCCTTCGCGGGGCTGGTCTTCGCCCGCAGCAAGAATTGGGACCTCTTCGCGGTGGCCTATCTCAGTGCCCTCGGCCTCATCCTCACGCTGATCACGCTGGTGGGCGACGCCTCCCTCGCGCCGGCGGATTTCGCGGCGATCACCGAGGCGCTGACGACGAACTGACCTTAGCGCTGCCTGACCTGGGCGCTGCACCAAGTCGAGAGATGGCCCATTTCGAGCCATGCTCCCGACGCCCGGTGGAAGGGCCCGAGCCAACCGGTCAGCGACTTATCTTGCGAGCTTTCCGAGTGGAAGCCCGCGAGGTCTGAGCGCCACGCATGACCCCTGTGTGGAATTTGGTATACCAGACGGAATGGTGCGGTGCCATATGGGGTTCAACGCAACCCCTTCCGGGACACCTTTTCGATGATCGCTCTCTTCGTTGCCGCCGCCGCTGCCCTCAACGTCTCGCTGGTCTTCATCGCCGCCAACGCCCTGACGCCGAAGAGCGGTCCCGTCTCGAATTCCGGCCGCTTCACCGCCGGCAACGAGAACGCGCCCTCCGCGATCCGTCTCGCCGCCTGAACCGGCCGTACCAGGGGCTTTCGCGCCTCTCGACGAACGCCCGCCCGGCTCCGCCGCGGCGGGCTTTTTTGTCTCTCGATCGCCACGGGAGGCTATTCGCGCTTGATGATCCGGTCGACGACGAGGTCGGACCAGAAGCCGGCGCGAAAGCTGCGCTTCAGGGCCTCCGGGTCGTATTCCGTCTCGACCCAGGTCAGGAAATCCAGCCCCTTCGCCTCGCCCTCGCGCCGGTAGAGCGCGAAGAACGCGTCGAGGATACCCGTCTTGGCGAAGCGGAAGTGGCCGTAGCGCGCCGAGAGCTGGCGCATGGCCTCGGCCACCGGCAGGTTCTCGTGCAGGATCAGGTAGAGCGCGGCGGCGAGCCCGGCACGGTCCGCCCCCGACTTGCAATGCATCATCGCCGGGTATTCGACGCCCGCGAAGAAGTCCTTGGCCGCCAGGATGGTCTCCCGCGAGGGCGCCTCCCGCGAGCGCAGGACGAACTCGACCAGCGTCAGACCCTGCCGTTCGCAGGCTTCCCGCTGGAGCGGCCACGAGCCGTGCTCGCGCCCGCCGCGCAGCGAGATCACCGTGCGCACGCCCTGGCGCTTGAACCAGGCGAGCTGGTGCGGCGTCGGCTGGGCCGAGCGCCAGAGCTTGCCCTGCCCGATCCGGTGGCGGTTCAGGTAGGCGAGGCGAAAGACCCCGTGATCCACCAGCAGCATGTTGGCCCAGGCCTTGGCCCGCGAGACCGGCCCGGCGATCGGCCGCTCGAAGCGGGCGATCCGCGCCATGCGGCGCGCGTCGCGGATCTCGGTGGTGAGGAAGCGCTTGAACACGGGAGCGTCGAAACCGGGGGATGCTGGGAACGGTTGACGGCTCTACCAGCGGGCCGCCGCCGCCGCAAACCTGGCGGACCGTCGTGAAAAGCGCGCGGCACCGACCTTGCGTTGCCACACCGCCTTGTCTTCGCCCGGATCGTGAACTCCGATGCGGTGGTCGACACCGATGCGAGCCGTCATTCGTTTCTTCCAGTGCGGGGATCCGTCATGCGTACGAGCACCATCAGCATACGCCGCGCCCGTCCCGCCGACGCGGATCCCCTGGCCGACCTGTTCGATGAAACCTGGCGCGAGGCCTATCGCGGTGTCATCCCGGGCGTCGCCCTTGAGCGCATGATCTCGCAACGCAGCCCGCAATGGTGGCTCGGCGCCACCCAGCGCGTCCGGCCGCTGGTGGTGGTCGAGACCGCCGAGGCGGTGGTGGGCTACGCGGTCTACGGGCCGGCCCGCGGCCGCCTGCTCCAGGCCTCCGGCGAAATCGACGAGCTCTACATCCGGCCGGACCACCAGGGCCTCGGCCTCGGCCGGCGCCTGTTCCGGGCCGTGCGCAACGACCTCTCCGACCACGGCCTCGTCATCGCGGGCGTCTGGGCGCTGGAGGAGAACACCCGCGCCCGGACCTTCTATGCCGGCCTCGGCGGGATCGAGGCCGCCCGCTCCGTGGACCGTCTGGCGGGGGCGGTGCTGCCGAAGGTCGGCTTCCGCTTCGGCTGAACCTCGCGGAACCGCCGACGGTACACCATCTTGCGCGGAGCGGTTCGGACCAGCCCGAGCCCCCGTCGCAGGAGGCAAGCCGGATGGACGTCAGCCCGCAGGAATCGCGCGTCACGCCGCAGGATTGGGACCGGCGCGTCGCGCATTTGAGCGAAAAACTGCCCGAGCGGCTGCACCGCGCAGTCGAGTGGCTGCGCGAGCCGTCCCGGTTCTGGATCCGCCTCGTCGCCGCGATCCTGTTCATCCTCGGGGGGATCTTCTCGATCCTGCCCGTGCTCGGCCTCTGGATGCTGCCCCTCGGCCTCGCCCTGCTCAGCCAGGACGTGCCGGCCCTGAAGGTGCCCCTGGAGCACGCGGCGCGCTGGATCGAGCGGACCTGGGCGCGGATGGCCGCCGCGTGGCGCCGGCGTTTCGGCCGCCCGGAGCAACCCTGACGGGCCCCGACATTTTCGCGCAAACGTCGCCGCCCGGCGGTACGCCGCGATTTCCTTCACGGCCGAAGGGCCTTAAGAGACCCGGCAGCGGGGCTTCAACGCCCGTACCTCCGGGAGCTTATGCAATGATCATCGATGCGGTCTCGATCGGCAAGAACCCGCCGGACGACGTCAACGTCATCATCGAGGTGCCGATCGGTGGCGACCCGATCAAATACGAGATGGACAAGGAAGCCGGCGCCCTCGTGGTGGACCGCTTCCTCTATACGGCGATGCACTATCCGGGCAATTACGGCTTCATCCCGCACACCCTCTCGGGTGACGGCGATCCCTGCGACGTGCTGGTGGCCAACACCCGCGCCATTGCGCCCGGCGCCATCATCAGCGCCCGCCCGATCGGCGTCCTCGTGATGGAGGACAATTCGGGCGAGGACGAGAAGATCATCGCGGTGCCGTCGCGCCACCTCACCATGCGCTACGACCGCATCGAGGACTACACCGACCTGCCCGACATCACGATCCACCAGATCCAGCACTTCTTCGAGCACTACAAGGATCTGGAACCCGGCAAGTGGGTGAAGATCAAGCGCTGGGGCGACAAGGCGGAAGCCCACCGCCTCATCCTCGAGGGCATCGAGCGCGAGAAGGCCAGCAAGGCGAGCAAGGGCAAGTAGGCGTCACCAAGTCGGCGCCCCAAAGTCGGCGCCCCACGCGGACGCTGCTTCTTCGCGTCCGTCACGGCGATCCTCCCGAGTCGGCTGGGTCGCCGTTTCGCTGTTCTAGAGGGCCTCGCCCCGCAGCAGGCGCGGCAGCGATCCGCGCGAGGCCGCCGCCTCGCCGATGAACAGGCGCTTGAGCGCGGGCAGCCGGTCCACGAGGCCGAGGCCGAGGTCGCGCACGAGGCGCACCGGCAACAGGTCGTTCGAGAACAGCCGGTTGAGCCCGTCCGTCATCGCGCCCATCGCCAGGGTGTCGAAGCGGCGCGCCCGCTCGTAGCGCAGCAGCACGTCGCGGCTGCCGGGATCGAGGCCGAGGCGCAGGGCGTCCGTCACCGCCTCGGCGAGGGCGGCCGCCCCCGCCAGCCCGAGGTTCAGGCCCTGGCCGGCGATGGGGTGGATGACGTGCGCCGCGTCGCCGAGCAGCGCCAGGCGCTCACCGCGAAAGCTGCGGGCGAGCCCGAAGGCGAGGGGATGCGCGGAAGGCCCCCGCTCGAGGGAAAGCCGCCCGAGGTTGAGGCCGAAGCGCCGTTCGATCTCCGCCAGCGTCTCCTCCGGGCCGCCGCCCGTGAGGGCCGGAACATCGGCCGCTCGCTCGGTCCAGACGATGGAGGAGCGGTGCCCGAGGGCGCCGCCCGGCACCAGGGGCAGGATGGCGAAGGGGCCGCTCGGCAGGAAATGCTCGTAGGCGCGGCCCTCGTGATCGCGCTCGTGCCCGATCGTGGCCACCAGCCCCATCTGCGGGTAGGACCAGCCGACCCAGCCGATCTTGGCCGCCTCGCGCAGGCGCGAGCGCGCGCCGTCGGCCGCGACCAGCAGGGCCGCCTCGATGATCCGCCCGTCGCTCAGACCAATCCGGGTGCTGCGCCCGTCCGGGGTCGCCTCGACGATCCCGTGGGGTTCGAACACCACGCCGGCGGCGTGCGCCGCCGCCAGCAGGGCCGCGACCAGCGGTTCGGCCTCCACCATGTGGGCGAACGGCGCGCCGTCTTCGGCCTCCGCCGCCGGGAAATCCTGTGAGGGGGAGACGTGCGCGGGGGAATCATGCTCGAAAGTGAGGAAGACCGGCCGGACCGGGTCGGCGAGGCGGCTGTCGCTCACCACCATGTCGCGAATGGGCTGCGCGGCATGGCGCACCGCGTCCCAGACCGCGAGGCGCTCGAACATCCGCCGGCCCCCGGCCGCCACCGCGTAGGCGCGTCCGGCATGCCGGGCCGCCCCGGCGCCGAGGCCTGGATCGCACAGGGTCACGCGGAGCGCGGGGCCATTCGTCTGGGCGAGGGCGAGGGCGAGGGTCAGGCCCGGAATGCCGGCTCCCGCCACGACCACGCTGCGTTGGCGCGTCTGCCTCACTGCTTCGCTCATCGCCCCAGCACCCATTCCGTCTCGCCCCTGCCGCCGGAGTGCCACTCCCGGAGCCGTGGAGCAACGCGTCGGAGCGTCGTCCCGGTCCCGCCGTCACGACCGAGCGCCGGCTTTCCTAGAACGCGCGCGACAGCCTTGCCTTCGAGATGGTTCACATGTGAAGGACTTTTCCCGCGCCGGGTCCGTCGGCCAAAGCTGTCCCGGCATCAAGCGCTCGATCAGGAAGGCCGCATGGCAGGCATCGTCAGCGAACTCCTCGACATCCTCGACCTAGAGCCGCTGGAGGCGGACCGCTTCCGGGGGTTGAGCCTGCAGACCGGCTGGTTCCGGGTCTTCGGGGGGCAGGTGGTGGCGCAGGCGCTGGTGGCGGCCTCCCGCACCGTGCCGGAAAGCCGGCCGCCGCACTCGCTGCACGCCTACTTCCTGCTCGGCGGCGACCCCAAGGCGCCCATCGACTACGTTGTCGAGCGCATTCGCGACGGCCGCAGCTTCAGTACCCGGCGGGTGGTGGCCCACCAGCACGAACGGCCGATCTTCACGATGTCGGTCTCGTACCACGACGCGGAAGAGGGCGCTTCGCATCAGGCCGCGATGCCGGACGTACCGCCCCCCGAGGACGTGCCCGAGGCGCCCGCCGCCACGGCAGAGGCCGCGCGGCACGGGCTCGCCATCCCGGCACCGATCCTGTCCTATTTCGGCAGGCGCAGGCCCATCGAACTGCGCCCCGTCGAGATCGAGCGCTACCTGCGCCGCGCCCCCCGCGAACCGCGCTTCCATGTCTGGATGCGCGCCGTCGACCGCCTGCCCGACGATCCCGCGATCCACCGCGCCGTCCTCGCCTACGCCTCGGACATGACCCTCCTCGACGCCACCCTGATCCCGCATGGGCAGACCGTGTTCGACGCCGAGATCCAGTCGGCGAGCCTCGATCACGCCCTCTGGTTCCACCGGCCGTTCCGGGCGGACGAGTGGCTGCTCTACGCCCAGGACAGCCCCAGCGCCGAGGGCGCGCGCGGTTTCGCGCGCGGGCAGATCTTCACACGCGACGGAGCCCTGGTGGCCTCCGTGGCCCAGGAAGGCATGATCCGCCCCCGGCGCGCAGAGGCCTGACCCACGACGGGTCGCCCCGAAAAATCCGTCGCGGCTAAGCTCTTTTTTGCATTTTTATTGCGCATATTGTTCAATTCGCGGGCAAACTTGGCGGGAAATTCGCCGCGTCTCGCGCCAGCCTACGGCCACTTCTTAAGCAGATCGGCGATCCGCGAAAAAGTTCCTCCTGGCATAGTCCTTGAATATGGGGGTCGAGCGCCCGGGCCTTGAACGGCTCGGGCGCACCGGCCTTTCCGGTCGTGTCGCGATGCGGCGCGCGCCGGACGGTGGTCTTCACGCGGGCTCGTTCACGCGCAGCCGACTTCAGTTCCAGTCAAGTTCACTCGCAGCAAGGGGGCGTCGCCCATGAAAATCGTGATGGCCATCATCAAGCCGTTCAAGCTGGAGGAGGTCCGCGACGCGCTCACCGGCATCGGCGTTCACGGCCTCACCGTCACAGAGGTCAAGGGCTATGGCCGCCAGAAGGGCCACACCGAGATCTATCGCGGCGCCGAATACGCCGTGAGCTTCCTGCCCAAGCTGAAGATCGAGGTCGCGGTCGCCTCCGACCTGACCGGCAGCGTCATCGACGCGATCGCGGCCGCCGCCCGCACGGGCCAGATCGGCGACGGCAAGATCTTCGTCGTTCCCCTGGAGAAGGCCGTTCGCATCCGCACCGGCGAGACCGACGCCGACGCCCTCTGAGGCGACGTCCGCCCGGACGGTCCTTCGTCCGGCATCCTTTTCATCACCCTTCCACATCAGCATCGCACCGCGATCGGGAGTCTCGTTTCCATGAAGCTTCGCAATGCCCTGGCGCTCGGGCTGGGAGGCGCCGCGCTGGCCCTCCTGTTCATCGAGCCATCCCTCGCGCAGACGCCGACGGCGGAGGCCGCCCCGGCCGCTGCGAGCGCCGCGCCCGTCCCGAACAAGGGCGACACCGCCTGGATGCTCGTCTCCAGCGCCCTGGTGCTGCTGATGGTCGTGCCCGGCCTCGCCCTGTTCTACGGCGGCCTCGTGCGCACCAAGAACATGCTCTCGGTGCTGACGCAGGTCTTCGCCATCGGCTGCATCTCCTGCCTCCTGTTCGTGATCTTCGGCTACAGCCTCGCCTTCACCAACGGCGGCGGCCTCAACGACTTCGTGGGCGGCTTCTCGAAGGCCTTCCTGAGGGGCGTCGACCCGAACTCCACCGTCGCCACCTTCTCGAACGGCGTGGTGATCCCCGAATACGTCTACATCTGCTTCCAGATGACGTTCGCGATGATCACCCCGGCCCTCATCGTCGGCGCCTTCGCCGAGCGGATGAAGTTCTCGGCGCTGGTCGTGTTCATGATCCTCTGGACCACGCTGATCTACTTCCCGATGGCCCACATGGTCTGGTACTGGGGTGGCCCGGATGCCGTCGGCAACGCCGCCAAGGCGCTTGCCGCCGCCACCGACGATGCCTCGAAGGCGACCGCGCAGGCGGCCCTCGACGCGGTCAACGCCGATGCCGGCATGCTCTTCAAGTGGGGCGCCCTCGATTTCGCCGGTGGCACCGTGGTGCACATCAACGCGGGCATCGCGGGCTTCGTCGGCTGCCTGATGCTCGGCAAGCGCATCGGCTACGGCCGTGACCTGCTCGCCCCGCACTCCCTGACCATGACCGCCATCGGCGCCTCGCTGCTCTGGGTCGGCTGGTTCGGCTTCAACGCCGGCTCGAACCTCGAGTCCAACGGCACCGCCGCCATGGCGATGCTCAACACCTTCGTGGCCACCGCCGCCGCCGCCCTCTCCTGGCTGTTCGTGGAGTGGTTGCTGAAGGGCAAGCCGTCGCTGCTCGGCATGCTGTCGGGCGCCATCGCGGGCCTCGTCGCCGTCACCCCGGCGGCTGGTTTCGCCGGTCCGATGGGCTCCATCGTCCTCGGCCTCGTCGCCGGCGCGGTCTGCTTCGTCATGTGCTCCACGGTGAAGAACGCCCTGGGCTACGACGACTCCCTCGACGTGTTCGGCGTGCACTGCATCGGCGGCATCATCGGCGCCATCGCGACGGGTATCCTCGTGAACCCGGATTTCGGCGGCGTCGGCCTGCCGGACTATTCGTCCAAGCCCGGTGAACTCGCGGTCGGCACCTACGAGACGGCGGCCGCGCTGATGAGCCAGGTCAAGGCCGTCGGCTTCACCATCCTGTGGTCCGGCGTCGGTTCCGCCATCCTGTACAAGCTCGTCGATCTCACCATCGGCCTGCGCGTCACCCAGGACGAGGAGCGCGAAGGCCTCGACATCGCCGACCACGGCGAGCGCGCCTACAACTACTAGGACCCGCGACGCTTCCAGCGTCTCCTGAGAAAGGC
>NZ_JAQGKL010000312.1 GCF_028290105.1 Methylobacterium sp. | reverse complement strand
GATTGCAGCCGGCGTTCTACGACGTGAGAACGGCCTATGCCGGCCTGTTCGGGCTTCTGGGGCTCGAATACATCGCCGACGAGGAGACGACGCTGCGGCGGATGGAACGGTTTCTGGCCACGAGCTGTGGGACAGAGGGATGATCCGCGGGCGGAACTTCGCGTTGTCGAACCTGTGCTGGCCGATGGAGCAAGATCGCGCCGCTTTGCGTCTCCTGCGCGATCTTGGATATCGCGGTCTGGAGATCGCGCCCTTCAAGGTCTTCGGCGGTTGGGAGAACGTGACGCGCGCCGAAGTCGCGACGTACAGGCGCGGTGCGGAATCCGAGGGCCTCGCCGTCATCGCGCTTCAGGGTATCCTGTTCGGTGCACAGCTAGGTCCGATCTTCTCAGGCGCGCGGGCGCGGGCGTCTCTCCTGACGCACGCGACGCATGTCGCCCGCATGGCCGGGGATTTCGGAGGTCTTCCGTGCGTCTTCGGGGCGCCCGGCTTGCGGCGGCTTCTCGACGTTCCCGTCGCGGAGGCCGACCGCATCGCGACCGGGCTGTTCCGGGACCTCGGAGCGATCTTCGCGGATCACGGCTCGATCCTGGTGCTCGAGGCCAACCCCGAGCGCTACGGCTGCGAATACGTGACGAGGACCGATGAGGCCGCAGCACTGGTCGCGGCCGTCGACCACTGGGGGTTTCGCCTCCACGTCGACACCGGCACCCTCTGCGTCAACGGGGAGCGCGACGAGACGCTCGGGCCTCACCTCGACGTCGCGGCGCATGTTCACGTCAGCGAACCCGATCTCGTGCCTCTGTCCCCCGCCAATCCCCGCCACAGGCAGTTCGGTGAACGCCTGCGCTCATCGGCCTACACGGGCTGGATCTCCGTCGAGATGAAACAGTCGGACGGCGATTGGCGCACGTGTCTTCAACGCTCTGCTCAAGTCATCGAGGACCATTATGACGTTAAAGCCGATCGCTGACCTCGTCCGTGCCACGGGCGTCCCGAGCTTTGCGGTCCATCGCCTGCGCGAGCGTGCGCATCGCTACGCCGTCGTCATCCCGGTCATCAACGAAGGTTCGCGCATCGAGCGGCAATTGATGGAGATGGAACAGCTCCCGTTTCCGATGGACGTCGTGATCGCGGACGGGGGGAGCGACGATGGCTCCGTGAATCCGGGGCTGCTCGCCTACTTTCGCCAGGTGCGGGCCGTCCTGGTGAAGACGGATACCGGACGTTTGAGCGCGCAGCTTCGCATGGCCTACGCATGGTGCCTTCAGGAGGGCTATGCCGGCATCGTGACCGTCGACGGGAACGGGAAGGACGGCGTCGCCGCGATCGCGGATTTCTTCGCCAAGCTCGATGCCGGATACGATCTGGTTCAGGGATCACGCTATGTCAGGGGCGGCGTAAGCGAGAATACGCCGCTCGACCGCTATATCGCCGGCCGCTTCATCCATGCGCCGCTGATCAGTCTGGCCTCACGCAGGTTCTGGTACACGGACACCACCAACGGCTTCCGGGCCTATTCGCGCGGATTCCTCCTCGACGCGCGCGTCGCTCCCTTCCGTGCGCAATTCGACCGGTATCAACTCCTCTTCTACCTCTCCATCCGCGCGCCCAGGCTCGGCTACCGCGTCTGCGAGACCCCGGTCACGCGCCGGTATCCCCTGAATACGGCCACACCGACGAAGATTTCCGGTCTGCGTGGGCGAATGAGCATGTTGTTGGAGCTCGTCAATGTCGCGATCGGCAAATACAACCCGAACCGCTCCCCGCGGAATGTCGCGCAGGATGTCCTTCAGGGATCTCGATAAGAAACTGCTCAGCCGGTTCTTCCTGGTCACCGTGATCGGGTTCGGCTTCGATTTTCTCGTCGCTTACGTCCTGATCCGGGCCGGGCAGGTTTCGGTGCCCGCGGCGGCATCGGCGGGGTTCGTCTCGGCCTTTCTCCTCAACTGCGTCATGCACGAGCGGTTCACGTTCGGGTCCTTTACGCAGAGGGTGTCGCTGAGGCGCAGCGCCGGGATCCTCCTCGGCGCCCTGACGGCCTTGGCCACGCGCCTGCTCGTCATCGTTTCGCTCGAGCCTGTGTTCAAGCCCACCGGCGACCGCGCGGCCGTGCTCGTCCTGGTCGCCGCGGGCGTGTCCTGCGCCGTGAACTTCTACGTGACGTCCCGCGCGGTCCGGCCGCACGGGATCCGCACGCGGCGGCAGGCCAAAGCGTAGGGGCGCGCCCCGCGGGTGCTGCGACGAGCTCGATCGAGGGCCACGCGACCGGTGCCATGGTCATCACGTGCGGCTGCCGCTTCGCCACAACCTTTCCAGCCGGATCGCGTCACGCAATGCAACGCCTCTCCCAATGCCTCGGGTGGCTCGCCCTGGCGGCCCTCGTCTTCGCCACCCTGTCCCCGATCGGGTTGCGTCCGACCAGCGGCGACTCCGTCGGGCTCGAACGCTTCGGTGCCTTCGCGGTGGTCGGCTTCCTGTTCGCCTTCGGATATCCCCGGTATCCTGTGCCGTTGCTGACTCTCGTCGTCCTGGCAGCTGCGGGGCTCGAGGCGCTCCAACTGATCGAGCCCACGCGCCACGGGCGCCTGACCGACTTTCTTGTCAAGGCGCTGGGTGCCGGCTTCGGGGCCGCCATGGGATCAGGTCTGGCCGCCCTAACGGCTCTGCGCCAGAAGGCCGACGCGCGGTTCTGAGGGTCGAAGCGACGCCGGGATCGGACAAGCCGGTCGGTCCTCGGCGCGCGGCGCGGGGACGCCGTTGCGCCCCGGGGCATGGCCCCCATTCCCCCCGCGACGGGCAGCGGCCCCCGCAAGACCGGTGAACGATTTATTAAATCTAGCGGTTCGAAGGCGCGAGGCCGGGTGCCAAGTCCGTCGCTAGGTCGGGGGCCGGCTCGCCCGTGCCGTCGCGCGAGGGACAGGCGGGCAGCCGCGCGCGGGCGGAGGGCCGGACGGTGCCGGACATGGCGTCGATCGCGATCTGGCTGACGAGCGCATCGCGCCTGGCCTGCCTGAGGACGATCCGCGCCGCGGCACGCGCGTTGGCCGCTCGCAGCGCAGATTGCGCATTCCCGTCCCGCAGGGCCTTCCAGGCGATCGCACGAAACCAGTTCACGTTGCTGATCGCGATCGCCCGCCGGCGCGCGGCGCCGACGAGCTCGGCTGTCTCAGGCGCTGCGCGCAGGGACATGGGGACTTCCTGACCGGCGAGAATTGCTTGGTGCGTCCTCTTGTAGTGGTGGATTTACTGCCCTCTAATCAACAACAAATCCATTTGCAGGCGTGAAAACTCGGACCGAGCATTTGCCTGGCCCCTTGGAGCTTCGTCGTCGCCCGCCCGTCGCGATCCGGCGCCGGACGGAACCGGGTCCGGCCGGGCTTGCGTCCAACCGCCGCCGGCCGA
>NZ_JAQGKL010000048.1 GCF_028290105.1 Methylobacterium sp. | reverse complement strand
CGAGCTCAAGGACTCGAACGTCAAGGGCAAGAACCCGTTCAAGGACGTCCGCGTGCGCGAGGCCTTCTACCGGGCCATCGACGAGGACACGATTGCTAAGCGTGTGATGCGTGGGCAGGCAACGCCCTCTGCCGTTCTTATAGCGCCCTCGCTTTTTGCCCTTTCCGGCGAGTTCAAGCGCCCGGCCTCCGATGCCAAGAAGGCCAAGGTCCTCCTGACCGAGGCGGGCTACCCGGATGGCTTCTCGCTGGGGATGGATTGCCCAAACGACCGCTACGTCAACGACGAGGCGATCTGCCAGGCGGTGGTCTCGATGCTCGCCCGCGTCGGCGTGAAGGTGAACCTGAACGCCCAGCCTAAGGCCAAGTACTTCGCCAAGGTGCTGGCACCGGCCTACGACACCTCGTTCTATCTGGTGGGCTGGACCCCCTCCTCCCAGGATTCACACAACATCCTGTTCGAGATCGCCGGCTGCCGGGGCGGGTCGAAGCCAGGCCGGGGCAACTGGAACCTCGGCAATTACTGCAACCCGAAGGTCGATGCCCTCGCCGACGCGGTCGAGGCCGAGACCGACCAGACCAAGCGCAACGCGCAGATCAAGGAAGGCTTCGACCAGATCCAGGCCGATTGGGGCTTCATCCCGCTGCACCAGCAGGCGCTGGCCTGGGGCGTCTCCAAGAAGGTGACGCTCACGCAGCGGCCGGACAACATGCTGATGCTCTACTGGGTGTCGAAGCAGCCGTGAGACATCCGGTGATCAGGGACAGGGTCGGAAAACGGTTTCGCGACGCTCCCTCTCGGACGAGGAGAGGGAGTAGCGGGGAGGTCACCCGGGCATCCGGAGTGCCCCGCCCATGATCGCCTTCGTCCTGCAGCGCCTCCTGCAGTCGATCGCGGTCCTGTTCGCGGTCGGGCTCATCGCGTTCTCGATGTTCCGCTTCGCCGGAGATCCCGTGAACCAGATCGTCGGCGTCGACACGCCCTATGCCGAGCGCCTCGCGATCCGGAAGGACCTCGGCCTCGACGATTCCGTCGCCGTGCAGTTCCTGCGCTACGCCGGCAACGTCGTGAAGGGCGAGTTCGGCACCTCCTACCAGTTCCGCCAGCCGGTCTCGTCGCTCCTGGCCGAGCGCATGCCCGCCACCCTCGAACTCGCGCTCTGCGCCACGCTGTTCGCGCTCGGCGTCGGCATCCTGATGGGGGTCTATTGCGCCCTGCGGCGCGACACCTGGCTCGCCAAGGTCTTCCTGGCGATCTCCCTGGTCGGGATCAGCCTGCCGACGTTCCTGATCGGCATTCTGCTCATCTTCCTGTTCTCCGTGACGCTCGGCTGGCTGCCCTCCTTCGGGCGCGGCGACACCGTGCGGCTCGGCTGGTGGACGACGGGCTTTCTCACGACGTCCGGTCTGCGCGCGCTGATCCTGCCCTCGGTCACGCTCGGGCTGTTCCAGATGACGCTGATCATGCGCCTCGTGCGCGCCGAGATGCTGGAGGTGCTGCGCACCGACTACATTCGCTTTGCCCGGGCACGCGGATTGACCACCCGCTCGATCCATCTCGGGCACGCCCTGAAGAACACGCTGGTCCCGGTCATCACCATCGCGGGCCTGCAGCTCGGATCGGTCATCGCCTTTTCGATCATCACCGAGACGGTGTTCCAGTGGCCGGGCATGGGTCTGCTCTTCGTCCAGGCGGTCCAGAACGTCGATATCCCCATCATGGCCGCCTACCTCCTGCTGGTGGCCGCCATCTTCGTCGTCATCAACCTCGTGGTGGACGTGCTCTACACAATCGTCGATCCCCGCCTGCGCCTGTCGACGGGGCGCAGCTCATGAGCGCCTCCGTGCAAGGCACCCCGGCCGCGCCGGCCAAGCGCTCCACCCTCGCCCGCTTCCTCGATTCCGACGTCTACGCCAGCTTTCGCGCCTCGAAGCTGGCGATGGGCGCCTTCGCGGTGACGCTGCTGTTCTTCCTCCTCGCCGTGGCGGCCCCCTGGATCTCGCCCCAGAACCCCTACGACCCGGCACAGCTGGAATTGATCAACTCGAGCCTGCCGCCACTCTGGTATCCCGACGGGGTCTCGCCCTTCACGCTCGGCACCGACGACCAGGGCCGCGACGTGCTCTCGGCGGTCTTCTACGGTCTGCGCCTTTCCCTCGTGGTGGGCCTGCTCGGCGTCCTCGTCTCCGGCACCCTCGGCATCCTGCTCGGGCTGGTGGCGGGCTATTTCGGCGGGTTCGTCGACACGCTGATCATGCGCATCGCCGACGTACAGCTCACCTTCCCGGCGATCCTCATCGCGCTCGTAGTCGATGGCGTCGCCAAGGCGGCGCTGGGCAGCCAGATGGATACGGACGCCGCCATCGGCCTCATCGTGCTCTCCATCGGCCTGTCGTTCTGGGTGCAGTACGCCCGCACCGTGCGCTCCTCGGTGCTGGTGGAAAAGAACAAGGATTACGTGCAGGCCGGGCGCCTCATCGGCCTGTCGTCACCGGTCATCATGGTCCGCCATGTCCTGCCCAACGTCCTCGGGCCCGTCTTCGTCATCGCCACCATCAACCTCGCGCTCGCCATCATCACCGAGGCGACGCTCTCCTTTCTCGGCACCGGCCTGCCCGACTCGATGCCATCGCTCGGCACCCTGATCCGCACCGGCAACCGCTTCCTGTTCTCCGGCGAATGGTGGATCGTCGCCTTTCCGGGCCTGGCGCTGGCCGGCCTGGTCCTGGCGATCAACCTGCTCGGTGACTGGCTGCGCGATGCCCTGAACCCCAAATTGCAATGAACATGCGGCCATGACAGAGCCCGTCCTCTCGGTTCGCAACCTGCGCGTCGCCTTTGCGGGCCGGCGCGGCACCCTGACCGCCATCGACGACGTCTCGTTCGACATCGCCCGGGGCGAGATCCTCGGCGTCGTCGGCGAGTCGGGGGCTGGCAAATCCGTCACGGGCTCCGCCGTGATCGGCCTCATCGACCCGCCCGGCGGCATCGTGGGCGGACAGGTCCTGCTGAAGGGCGAGCGCATCGACAATCTCTCGCCCGAGGCCATGCGGCGCATCCGTGGCCGGCGCATCGGCATGATCTTCCAGGACCCGCTGACCAGCCTGAACCCGCTCTACCGGGTCGGCCGCCAGATCGTGGAGACCATCCGCACCCACACCGACCTCTCGGAGAA
>NZ_JAQGKL010000270.1 GCF_028290105.1 Methylobacterium sp. | reverse complement strand
CGGGGGGGCAACGCGTCGCCCCTCCACCACGACGAACGGCGCGGATCGCGAGATCTGCGCCGTTCGTCGTTGCGGACTCATGCCGTCGCCGCGTCGGCGTGGCGGCGGCGCGCTGCAAAGCCGCAGTCCCCGATGACGGGGCGGGGGCGACCTGGCGGAACTCTCGTCGACAGCGGGCGCTTCCCTCGCGACCCTGCCGAAACCAGGCCACCCATGGGGGCGGCCGCCCCCTCCGGAGAGCTCGTCACATGCGGATCACCCTCTTACTGCCGGCCGCCCTCGTCATGATCGGCACCGCCGGCCCCGTCCTCGCCTCGTCCTGCTCGGAGCAGATCGCCACCATCGAGCGCCGCCTCGACAGCGCGGGCGCCGAGCAGGTGACGGGCAAGGAGCCGCCCGGCGGCCCGACATCTTCGAACTCGCCGAAGGCCCTCGCGAAGGCCCCCGACGTGAAGCCCACCGACCCGGCGACCACCGCGAGCGCGGGCGGCGTCGCGCAGGCCCGCGACCTGATCAAGAAGGCGCGGGCGCAGGACAAGGCCGGCGACATGAAGGGCTGCGAGGACACGATGACAGAGGCCAAGACCAAGGCCGGCGCGCTGCCATAGGGTACCGGCGCCCCTCGTTCCCTGAGGGCACCTCCATGGAATCGAAAGGGCCGCGTCTCGCCTGGACGCGGCCCTTCTCATGACGTTTTGCGCTTCGGGTGGCCGTCAGTACGCGTTCTTGGTGCGGAACAGGGCGATCGGCGTGGCGAGCATGATCCTGATGTCGAACAGGATCGACCAGTTCTCGATGTAGTGCAGGTCGTGCTCGACGCGCTTCTGGATCTTGTCGCTGGTATCGGTCTCGCCGCGCCAGCCGTTGACCTGGGCCCAGCCGGTGATTCCGGGCTTGACCTTGTGACGGGCGAAATAGCCGTCCACGACCTGGTCGTAGAGGGTGTTGGCGGCCTTGGCCTGGAGGGCATGGGGGCGGGGGCCGACCAGGGAGAGCTCGCCCTTGATGACGTTGAAGAGCTGCGGCAGTTCGTCGAGCGAGGTCTTGCGGATGAACCGGCCCACGGGGGTGACGCGCGGGTCGTCCCGCGTCACCAGCTTGGCGGCGCCGGCATCGCTCTGGTTCACGTACATCGAGCGGAACTTGAAGACCTCGATCAGCTCGTTGTTGAAGCCGTAGCGCTTCTGCCGGAATAGGACCGGGCCGGGGGAGGTGAGGCGCACGGCGAGCGCCACGCCGAGCATGACGGGGGCCAGCGCCAGCAGCATCGCCAGTCCGACGACGCGGTCGAAGATGTTCTTGGCGACGATGTCCCAGTCGGCCATCGGCTTGTCGAACACGTCGAGCACCGGCACGGCGCCGAGATAGGAATAGGCGCGGGGGCGCAGGCGCAGCTTGGAGGCCTGGGCCGAGACCCGGATGTCGATCGGCAGGACCCAGAGCTTGGCCAGCATCTGCAGGATGCGATCCTCGGCGGCGATGGGAATCGTGAAGATGACGAGGTCGAGGCGCGTGGCGCGGGCATAGCCGACGAGGTCGCTCACGGTGCCGAGCTTCGGGTAGCCGGCCACCACCGTGTCGGAGCGCATGTCGCCGCGATCGTCGAACACGCCCACGATGCGCACGCCCGAATCGGCCTGCGCGTCGAGGGCACGGATCAGGTCCTCCGCCACCGCACCGCCGCCGACGATCGCCGTGCGCCGGTCGAAATGGCCGCGCTGCATCTGCAGGCCGATGAAACGGACGACGGCGAGGCGCTCGGCGATCAGGGCGGCGAGGCCGCCCGCGAAGAAGCTCGCCAGCCAGACGCGGGAATAGTGGTCCGCGATCTTGGCAAAGACCATGACGGCGGCGACGACCAGGAAGGCCAGGGACCAGGCCCCGACGAGGCGCAGGGCCGAACCACCGAGCGCGCGCAGGGACGCCATGCGGTAGGCCCCGGCCGCCTGGAGCAGGAGGGGCGCCAGCGCCGCGATGCCGAGGGTGGCGGCGAGATAGCGGGGCGACAGCGGGACGATCCCGGCGAGTTGAGCCTGGTGGATGCCGATGCCGACCAGGGCGATCAGGACGAACTCGACGACGCGGACGCAGCCCGCAAGCACCACCGGCGACAGCAGCGTCGGCGCGGCCGGACGCGTCAGGGCCTCGGCGGGCGGCATTGCCTGGGCCGGGCTCGGCTCGGCCTGGGGGCCGGTTCGCCCGGCCGCATCGAGCAGGTCACGGACATCGAAGGCGCTCATGGCAGGCTTTCGGAGTTCAGGCGCGCGGGGTTCGGGGGCAGCGAGTTCGGGGGTATGGCGTCAGGGAGGCGAATCACGGGACGTGGGGCGCGACGGCCGGACGGCGGGCGGCGGCCTGGGCGCGCAGGGCGGCGGCGTAGCCCGAGAGCACGTCGGAGCCCATCCGGGTCATCGAGAACCGCGCTTTGACCGAGGCGGCGAGCCCCTCGAAGCGTCGGCGCCGCGCTTCGGGGTCCTCGTCGAGGACCTTCGCGATGGCGCCCGCCAGGGCTTTCCCGTCGCGGGACGGCACGAGCTGCGAGGCGGCGGGCCCGAAGATCTCGGGGATGCCGCCGACGTCGGTGGCGACCAGGGGCTGGCAGGCGGCGGCGGCTTCCAGCACCACGTAGGGGAGGGATTCGGCGAGCGAGGGCACCACCATGACCCGGCCCCGGGCCAGCACGGCCCGGATCGCCTGGGGGGGCTCGAAGGCCACGGCGTCGCCGAGCCCCATCTCCACCACGCGGGTGGCGAGGACGTCCGCGTCGGGTCCGGAGCCGACCATGAGCAGGCGCAGGGGACGTCCCTCGGCGCGCAGGCGCAGGAGCGCGTCGAGGAGGAAGGGTACCCCCTTCGCGTCGCGCAACTCGCCGATATAGAGCAGGTCGTAGGGGTCCGCGGCGGGGATCACGGGGGCGAATTCCGCCTCGCCGATCCCGTTATGGACGATGCGGGTGATGCGGCGCGGATCGCCCGCATAGGCGAGGTGACGGCCCGCGACGTACTCGCTCTCGAACAGGAACACGTCCGTGCGCAGCGCCAGCCCGCGCTCGATGCCCATGTAGAAGCGGTGGCGCAGGGTGCCCGGCTTGTAGTTGTAGCTGCCCCCATGGGGCGTGTAGGCGCGGATCGGCGCCGTCCCCTTCATCAGCGCCATCCTGGCATAGACGCCGCCCTTGGCGCCGTGGCCGTGGAGCACCGTGGCTCCGACCGCCTCGGCGCGGCGTGCGATCGCCCGCAGGGTCAGGATGTCGGAGGGATGCGGGTTGCGCCGCATCGGCAGGCGGCTGACGCCGAGGGCGAGGCAGGGCGCGAGGCAGGCCAGAGCCTCGGCGGCCCGCTCACCGCCGGTGGACGCGTCGCAGACGAGACCGACCTGATGCCCGGCCGCCGCCTGAAGCCGGGCGAGATCGACCACATGCCGGAAGAGCCCGCCGACCGGCGCGCGGAAGACGTGCAGGATGCGCTGCGAGGTTAGGCCGCCCGAGGCGGCGTTCATGACCGGAATGGAGACGCTGGGATCGGTGAGACCGGGGGCGGACGCGGGCACGACGGGCAACTCCAAGCGAGGCTGACGAGCGGGTGGGACGCTCGGCCGTTGCTTGACTCTGGCCCGGGAGAGGTGGGCGGACCGTTAAGGCCGGGACGCCCTCGGGCGCACGCGGCCGGTGCCGGAGCCCGAATGCCCGCGATAGTTGCGGATGCGGTTAGGCGTTTCCTAACCCCGCCCGAGGAAGCGCGTCGAGAAACCGCGATGCGGGGGCATCCCCATGCGGCACCCTAGAAGAAGCGCTCCTTGATCACGATCGTGTCGCCCGGACGCACCGGGTAGGTCATCGGCACGATGCCCGAGACGAGGCCGCCCTTGCCCTCCCGGGTGAGCACCGCGTAGTCGCGGGCGGCCCGGGGGCCGAACCCGGCGGCGATCGCCACCGCGGTCTCCACCGCCATGCCGTTGACATAGGGGTACTGGCCGGAGGTGGTGACCTCGCCCAGGATGTAGAAGGGCCGATAGGCATCGACCTCGACGGTGACGTGGGGCTCGCGCACGAACCCCGCCGAGAGCTTCGCCTCGATGGAGCGCGCAGCCTGGCTCGTCGGCTGGCCGCCCACCTTCACGAGGCCGATGAGCGGCATGGCGATGTTGCCCGCCCCGTCCACCGCATAGATGTTCGAGAGGTTGTCCTGGCCGAAGACGATGACCCGCAGTCGGTCGCCCGCCGAGAGCGTGTAGCGCGCGCCGATCGAGCCGGTGCCGGTGGCGTCGAGCTGATCGGTCCGGAAATCCGGGCGCAAGCAGCCGCCGAGCGCCAGGCTCGACGAGAGAGCTAAGAGGAGTGATCGCCGGTTCATCACCACTACCGCCGTGAGAAAATCATGCGGCTAGCCCTAGGGCCATATGGTTAACGAACACTGACGTCCCGAGACGGACGTTTGTTTGCACTCGGCGATTAACGTCCGGTCAATCTTAACGCGTTCTACTCGTGCGTGAACCGACTGTTTCGCGGTCGACATCCTTGCCTTTCGTAAAGATCGAGCCATGTCCCGCTCCTCGCCGTTCCAGCCCATCCCAGCACCGACGCCCGCCGAGGGCGAAGGTCTCGGGCTCTCGCAACTCGCCGGTCTGCTGCGCCGCTCCTGGCGCTGGATCGTGGTGCCGACCGCGCTCGTCACCATCGGCGCCGTCGCCTTCGTGCAGGTCGTGTCGCCGCGCTACACCGGCGAGGCGAAGATCCTGCTCGAGAGCCGCGACACCGCGTTCACGCGCAGTGCCCAGGAGCGCAGCGAGCAGGCCCAGCCCATCGACGAGCAGGCGGTGGCGAGCCAGGTGCAGGTGGTGATGTCGCGCGACCTCGCGCGGGAGGCGATCCGCAGGCTGTCGCTGGCCGGCAACGCCGAATTCGATCCCAACGTCGCCGGAATCGGCCCGCTGCAGCGCGCCCTGATGATGATCGGGCTGGCCAAGAATCCGATGGAGCGCCCACCCGAGGAGCGCATCCTGGAGACCTACTTCGACCGCCTCACGGTGTTCCCGGCGGGCAAGTCGCGCATCCTCACGGTGGAATTCCGCTCCCAGGACCCGCACCTCGCGGCGCAGGCGGCCAACACCATCGCGGAACTCTACATCGCCTCGCTGGACGCGGCCAAGACCGACACCGCCCGCTACGCCTCGACTTGGCTCGGCGGCAACATCGAGGCCCTGCGCACCCGCGTCGCCGAGGCCGAGGCCAAGGTCGAGACCTACCGGGCCAAGAACGGCCTGATCGCCACGGGGGGCGCCGCCGGCCAGCCGCTGGGGGCCCAGCAGCTCGGCGAATTGTCGACCCAGCTTTCCCAGGCCCGCACCGCCAAGGCCGACCTCGCCGGCCGGGCCAAGCTGATCAAGGAGATGATCAAGGACGGCCGCGCGTTCGAGATCCCGGACGTGGCCAACAACGAGATCATCCGCCGCACCGTCGAGCAGCGCATCACCCTGCGCAACCAGCTGGCGCTGGAATCCCGGACGCTGCTCGCCGGCCATCCGCGCATCAAGGAGCTGACGGCGCAGATCTCGGACCTCGACGCCCAGATCAAGGCGACCGCCGAACGGGTGGTCCGGACCCTGGAGAACGACGCCCGCATCGCCGAAGCCCGGGTCGAGAGCCTGGGTGCCGCCGTCGACGCCCAGCGCGACGTGGTCTCGAAGGGCAATTCCAGCGAGGTCCAGCTGAGGGCCCTGGAGCGCGAGGCCAAGGCCCAGCGCGAGCAGCTCGAATCCTACCTCTCGCGCTACCGCGAGGCCTCCGCCCGCGACGCCGAGAGCGCGACCCCGGCCGATGCCCGCGTGGTCTCGCGCGCCGTCACGCCCGAAACCCCCTCCTTTCCGAAGAAGCTGCCGATCGTCTTCCTCGCCGCCGTGCTGGGGTTGCTGTTCTCCATGGGCGGAATCATCGCCCACCACCTCCTGAGAGACCCCGACGGCTCGGGCCGGCGGCGGCGCAGCGAATCCGATGCGGACGCGGCCTTCGAGCGTCCACAAGCCTTCAGCCAGCCCTTCGCCTTTCCCGAAGCCTCCCTCGCGATGGCGCGCCAGGGCGAGGGCACGGCCGCACCGCTCGCGACGAGCCCGGCCGCGCCGTTGCCGGAGGCCGAGACCGGAACCCGGAACCTCAAGGACACCGGCGCCGGAACTGCGCCCCTCCAGGCGACCCGCGGCCCGGCCCGCGGCCGAGACGACGCGGATACCTACGACCTCGATCAGCTCATCGCCCGCCTTCGCGCCGGATCGGGTCCGGGCAACACGGACATGGGACGCCGGGTCCTCGTCGTCGAGACGAGCCCGGCACGCCGGGAGACGGCCGGCCTCGCGGCCAGCCTCGGCGGCACCCTGGCGGCGCATGCCAACGCGGTGGTGCTGGATCTCAACGGTCCTGCCTGCGGCGAAGAGGAGGTGGGCCTCACGGATCTCGTGGCCGGCGAGGCCGCCTTCCTCGAGGTGATCCAGTCGGTCCCGGGTTCGCGCCTCCACGCGATCTCGCGCGGCTTCCTCGACGTCGAGATCCTGACGGAGGAGCCGCAGGCCCTGGGCATCACCCTCGATGCGCTGGGCGAAGCCTATGACTGGGTGGTGTGCCGCCTCGGCGCTCCGCAGACCCGGGCCGCCCGCGCGATCCTGGCAGCGGCGGGTGCGCACATGGACACGGTGGTGATCGCCTCGGATCGCGATCCGGAGGATGCCGCCCTCGTCGATCTCTACGAGCGCGCCGAAGCCTCCGGTGCCGGCCAGGTCCTGGTGGCCCAGGACCTGGCGGTCAGCCAGAAGGCGCCCCGGCAGCCGGCCTACGAGACCGACGAGGCGATGCCGCTGCGTCTCTCGGCGGCCTGAGCGCGGGGCCCGCGCTACTCGGCGGCCGCACGCCCCCGACGGCGCAGGCGCATCACCAAGCCCATCAGGCGCGGGTCGCGCTTGATCCGGCGTTTCAGCCGGGCCGTGCAGACCGCCTTGAGGGCGAAGAGGTGGCCGCGCAGCGTCACCGGGATCGTGACGTCCCCGAGCGCGATGGTCTCGTCGCAGATGTTGGCCTTGTAGCGGGCCTCGCCGACGCCGAGGTCGAAGGCGCGGCGCCCCCGCGCGGTCTGGTCGCCGATCAGGTGATGCAGCAGGATGTCGCCGGGGCTCGACCGGCTGACCACGGGGTCGGCATCGAAGGACGTCACCATGCCGCTGTAGCGCAGGGCATCGACCGCCCCGGCGAAGACCGCGAAGACCCGGCCGGTCTGCGTGGCGACGAGGGCCGTCACCTCGATTGCGGGCGTCCCGCTTTCGACCGAAGCGCCGCGCGCGAGGAAGTCGCGCATGGCCGCGTCGGCATACGGGTTGGCGATGCCCATGGCGGCAAAGCGGCTCGCCTTCTGCACAAAGAAGGCGGCGAGATACCGTTCGACCTCCTCCGGCGTCGTGGCGCGCCGGCACGCGACCGGGCCGAAGGCTTCGACGAGCTTCTTCTCCTTCGAGCGCAGCTTCTTGCGCGCGTCGCCGCTGAACACCCGCTTGACGGTCGATTCGGGGTCGGGGCCCAGGATCAGCCCGTAAGCGTCGCTCGGCGCGGGCTCGGCCCGAAGCGACATCGGATTGGCGGCCCCGTCCCAGAAGCGCGGCTGGTGCGAGAGGGCGAAGACATCGATGCCGGCACCGCATCCGAGCAGGCGCAGCTGGTCGGCGAGGTCCTCCGGACGCATCGCGGCGGCCTCGCGCGAGGCGAAGAGAGGCATGTGATAATTGGCGTGCTTGGCCCCGATCACGCGGGCCACCTGCATCCCTCCCTCGCGGGCGACCGCGAGGGGGATCAGCACGCGCGGTCGCCCGGCCGAGTCCCGCAGGACGGCGATACGCAGGGCGGCTTGCGGCTCGACCCGCGCATAGGCGGCCACCCAATCGAAGCGCTGATAGGGTGTCGCCAGCACCGCCGGATCGGCCTCCATCGCGCGCCAGAGCGCCTCGACGGAGGCGAGGTCGCTGAAGATCTCGCCGCCAAGGCCGCCCTGCACCCGCTCGCGCATCGCTCCGGCTCCGATCCGTTCCCGAGCAAGAACCGCCATGCCATCGTCCCTCAACGCCGGTGGAGCGCACTCCGCCGCTTTGCCCCTCATCTCATGCAGGTTCAGCCCTTAACCGGCGTGTGACATGCGCCGACGCGGCCCCGCCTCTTGCGCGCGTGGGTAACGAAACCTTGCCGGTTGGCGTGCTTGCCTGCGGATCCGCCCGAAGGGATTCACCATGCCGGCTCCCAAGATCCCGGCCCTGAGCCGCCGCCACCGCCTGTTCGCGGCGGGTTTTCGCGCCATCGCGGCAAGCCGCGCCGACCTCTGGCTCGGTGCGATCGCGCGCGGGCGCGGGCTCATCCTCACCTTTCACCATGTCCGGCCGGCCACGCGGCAGGCCTATGCGCCCAACGGCCTGCTGGCGATCACCCCGGACTTCCTCGACCGGACCCTCGCCCTGGTGCGGGCGCGCGGCTTCGAGATCATCGGGCTCGATGCCGTCCCGGAGCGCCTCGCGACGGGAGGGCGCCCCTTCGTGGTCCTGACCTTCGACGACGGCTACCGCGACAATGCCGAGCACGCCGCCCCCATCCTGCGGCGGCACGAAGCGCCCTGGACCCTGTTCGTCACCAGCGACTTCGCGAGCGGACGGGGGCGCCTGTGGTGGCTCGAACTGGAGGAGGCGATCCGCCGCCTCGACCGGGTTCGGATCGCGGACGGAGCCATCGACTTGGCCGCGCGGGACGCGACGGAGAAATCGCTCGCTTTCGAGACGGTCTACCGCCGCCTGCGGGCCGGGCCGGAGGCAGGGCTCCTCGCCACCATCGCCGATCTCTGCGCCGAGGCCGGATTCGTGGCCGGCACGCTGGCGCAGGATCTCTGCCTGACCTGGCCGGGGTTGCGGGCGCTGGGCCGCGACCCGGGCGTGACCTTCGGGGCGCATACGGTCAGCCACCCGATGCTGGCCAAGCACGACGAGGCCACGGCACGGCGCGAGATCGCGCAGGGCCGGGCCCGGATCGAAGCCGAGCTGGATCGGCGGGTGGCTCACCTGTCCTATCCGGTGGGCGATCCGACCTCGGCGGGCATGCGGGATTTCGGCATCGCCCGCGAACTCGGCTTCGCGACCGCGGTGACCACCCGGCCGGGCCATCTCTTCGCCGGCCATGCCGGCCACCTGCACGCCTTGCCGCGCGTATCGGTGAACGGGCACCATCAGACGGACGCCGCGCTCTCGGCGCTGCTCTCGGGCGTACCGTTCCTGGCCTGGAACCGGGGACGCCGGATCAACGTGGATTGAAGCGCCTCAGCGCCGGCGGCGATGGCGCCGATAGGAGCGGCTCTCCCCCCCCGCGACGGCGAAGCTGGCGCTCTGGCGCCCATGCCGCGCATGGCGGCCCCGGCGCCCGCGCCGCCCGACCGAGGTGATCGCCGCCTCCGTCGCCAGGGCGCCCGCCGCGATGGATTGTGGAATCGCCGCCAGGGCCGTGGCGACGGAGGCCGAGGCGGAGGCCGATCCGCTCGCGAAACCGCCGGCCACGTTCTTGGCGGCCGGCCCGAACATGGCGAGGCACTGGTTATAGGCAAGGTCGTTCTTCAGGCGCTCGCAATCGGAGACGGAGCGCGGGGTGGACTGCGCCAAAGCGGAGCCGCCGGGCAGGGCCTGGGGCACCGACAGGATCGCGAGGCCGAGCAGAAGCGAAAGGGTGCGCAGGCGGAGCATTGAGCTTTACGACGGCCTTTTAACGAATGAGACGTCGTGCTTCTGGGCCGCGAGTGCGGCGAAAAACCGACACCGGGCGGCGATATCCATCCCTTCCCGGCTCAGCGCGGCGGCGCGGGGCCCTGGTGAAGATCGTCCTTGTCGAATCCGTCCTGGGGGTCGTTCCGGCCCATCCAGCTGATCAGCGGCATCAGCGGGAAGATCCAGGCGATGCCGAGCAGCGCGTAGAGGATCGCCTGGACGGCCGGGGGCGTCTGCGAGATGCGGCTGTCGGCCAGGGCCATGGCCAGCGGCGCGTAGACGATGATGAAGGCCAGCATCACGATCGTGCCGATCAGCGAGCGGGTGCGGCGGCGCATCGGCCTGGTCCTCGAAACGCGGGATATCCTGCCTGGCGGGGTAGAGCGCGGGGCGGCCGATGGCAACGCATGCGCCTGCGACCCTTTCTTCCGGAGGTTCCGGCCGGATCACAGCTCCGCCGAGCGGTTGGACAGTTCCGCCCGCAATTGCCGGGCGGCTTCCTGCAGGGCCGCGTCGCGCCGCAGCCGGGGCCGGGGCACGGCGACCCGCATCTCCGCCGCGAGCCGGCCGGGGCTCCCCGCCAGCACCACCACCCGGTCGGCGAGCGTCACGGCCTCGTCGATGTCGTGGGTGACGAACAGGATGGTCTTGCCGGTGGCCGCCTGGATGCGCTGCAACTCGTCCTGCAGGCCCTCGCGGGTGAAGCTGTCGAGCGCCGAGAACGGCTCGTCCATGAGGAGCACGTCGGGGTCGACGGCGAGCGCGCGGGCGATGGCGACGCGCTGGCGCTGGCCGCCGGAGAGCTGATGCGGCCAGCGCTGGCCGAGGTCGCCGAGGCCCACGAGGTCGAGCATCCCCTGCGCCTTGGCGAGGCGTTCCGCCTTCGAGAGGCCGCTGCCCTCCAGCCCGAAGGCCACGTTGGCGATGACCCGGCGCCAGGGCAGCAGCCGCGCATCCTGGAAGACCAGGGCCATCGGCGTGCGGCAACCCGGCCGCGCGTCGATCCGCACGCGGCCCGAACTGGGCTTGGCCAGCCCGATCAGCACGCGCAGGACCGTCGACTTGCCGACCCCGGATTCGCCGACGATGACGAGGAACTCGCCGCGCGCGATGTCGAGGTCGAGATCCGCCAGGATGACGTTGCGGGTGCCGGCGCGCTCGTAGGCGAGGCTGAGACCCGCGATGGAAATGATCGGCTCGGACATCTCAGGCGCGCCACCGTAGGAGCCACCCCTGCAGGGCGACGAAGGCCGTGTCGAACAGGCCGTAGAGGGCGGCCATGGTGAGCATGTAGACGACGACGATATCGGTGGAGAGCAGGCTCGAGGCCTGCATCATCCGGGCGCCGACGCCGGGCACGCCGAAGATCTCGGCGGCCACCACCGCCATCCAGGCCTGGCCCAGCGCCGTGCGCAGGCCGACGAGGATGCCGGGGGTCGCGGCCGGCAGCAGGATCTTTGTGAGCCGCGCCCAGGGCGATCCGAAGCCGAAGGCCTGTGCGACCTCGACGAGGTCGCGGTCGACCCCGCGCACCGCCCCCTGGGTCGCGAAGAACACGATCCAGAACACGCCGATGGCGATGATGAAGACAGCAGCCTCGGGCTGGACGCCGAACCAGATGATCGCGAAGGGTACCCAGGCGAGACCCGGGATCGGCCGCAAGAGGCGCACGATCCAGGCGGTGAGCGCCTCGAACCAGCGGAACATGCCGCTGAGCAGGCCGAGCGCGATGCCGGCGGCCGTCCCCACCGCGAGCCCGGCCACGTAGTGGCTCAGGCTCGACACCACCGCCTCGCCCCAGACCCCGAGGCGGACCTCGTTGAGGAAGGCCGCCGGAATCGTGCTCGGCGGCGGCAGGAAGGCCGGGTTGATGAGGCCGAGGCGCGGCATCGCCTCCCAGAACAGCAGAAAGGCGAGGAGCCCGGCGGCCGCGAGCGCGGTGGATCGCAGGGCCATCATGGCCGGGCGCCCGGGGCAGGGCGGGTCGTGCCAGACGGGGGCGCGCGCCGCAGCGGATCGGTTCGAAAGGTCATCGGGAGGGATTGCTTCAAGGGAGGGATGGTCTGGCGCGCGCGGAACGGGTGCCTGGCGAGATCCGGCCGCATCGGACAAAATCTTGCGGAATCACACCCCGTAATAGTCCCGGTACCACGCCACGAAGGCGGGGATGCCGATGCTGAGCGGCGTTTCGGGAACGCTCCCGACCAGGGCCCGCAGCAACGCGGTGCTGGCATCGGTGCGGGGCACGTCGCCGGGGGGCAGGGGCTTGAGGACGCGCTCGGCGCGGCGCCCGAGCGCCCGCTCCAGTTCGTCGATCATCGCGTCGACCCGCACGGGGCGTCCGCCGCCGATATTGACCAGACGGAACGGGGCCACGGGGCTCAGGGTGTCCTCGAGGCCGACCGGGCCTTCCGCAGCGCCGGGGCGGGGCGGAGGCCGGTCCATCAGGCGCCGGATCGCCGAGACGAGATCGTCGATATAGGTGAAGTCGCGCTCGGCCGCGCCGCCCGCGAAGACCTCGATGGGTTCGCCGCCCAGGATCTTTCGCGTGAACAGGAACAGCGCCATGTCGGGCCGGCCCCAGGGGCCGTAGACCGTGAAGAACCGGAAGGCCGTGGTCGGAACTCCGAACAGGTGGCTGTAGGCATGCGCCATCGCCTCGCCGGCGAGCTTGGAGGCGGCGTAGAGGGTGAGCGGCGTCACCGCCGGGTCGGTCTCCCGGAACGGCATCACGGTGTTGCCGCCATAGGCGGAACTCGTCGAGGCGAACAGGAGATGGCGCACGGGATGCGCCCGCACCGCCTCGATCAGGTTGGCCATGCCCACCAGATTGGCGTCCACGTAGGCGCCCGGATTCTCCAGGCTGTGGCGCACGCCGGCCTGTGCCGCCAGATGCACGACGATTTCGGGCCGCGCCCGGGCCACGGCTTCCAGCAAGGCACCCGGCGCTTCCAGCCGCGCCTCGACGGCGGTGAAGTGCGGGCTCCGCGCGAGGTCCGCATGGCGCGCCCGCTTCAGCCCGACATCGTAATAGTCGCTGAACCCGTCGAAGCCGGTCACCGCGTGGCCCTCGTCGAGGAGGCGCCGCGCCAGGTGATAGCCGATGAAGCCGGCGGTGCCGGTCACGAAGACGCGCATGGGGTTCCTCGCGGCGCGTCCGAACCGGGCGCGCCTCGTCCCCGACCTACACCCGGGCCTGCGCGACCTCAAGAAACGGCGGGTCCGCCCTCAAACGAGGATCGCTTTCAGAAGACGTGGCGCAGGATGAAGAACAAGCCGCCCGCCAGGGTGATGGCGGCCGGCAGGGTCAGCACCCAGGCGAGCGCCATGTTGCGCACCGTGGCCACCTGCAGCCCCGAGCCGTTGGCCGCCATGGTGCCGGCGACGCCGCTGGACAGGATGTGCGTGGTCGAGACCGGCAGGCCGTAGAGTTCGGCGAGCCCGATGGTGCCGGCGGCCACCATCTCGGCGGACGCGCCCTGGGCGTAGGTGAGGTGGGTCTTGCCGATCCGCTCGCCCACGGTGACGACGATGCGCTTCCAGCCGACCATGGTGCCGAGGCCGAGCGCCAGGGCGACCGAGACCTTCACCCAGGTCGGGATGTAGCGGGTGCCGTCGTTGAGGAGCCCCGCATAGGCCTTCAGGGTCTTGCCCTCCTCCGCCGAGAAGCCGGCACCGGCGCCCGGCAGCAGCCGGACCGCGTCGGCGGCCAGATACATGTCGTTGCGCAGGTTCGGGGTCGCGGCGGCCGGCACCTGCCGGATCGCCCCATGGCGCTGGACCGAGGCCGCGATATCGTCGGACAGGGCGGCGAGTGCGGCATAGATCGCGGGCTGGTTCAGGTCCTTGCTGCGCAGGGCCTCGGTGACCCCGGTGCGGGCAGCCGCCGCATCGGGGAGCGGCGCCCCGGCGGCGTGCCCCGAGAACACCGCGCTGGCCCCGCGCGATTGCTGGACGAAGGCGGGCGTCGTGTCGTCCGACATGGTCCGGTTCAGCGCGTAGGCGGTCGGCGCCGCCCCGATCAGGATGAGCATGATCAGGCCCATGCCCTTCTGCCCGTCATTGCCGCCGTGGAAGAACGACACCAGGGTGCAGGTCAGGATGAGGAGGGCACGGATCCAGGGCGGGGGCGGGGCCTCGCCCTTCGGTGCCTCGTAGAGGTCCCGGCGCATCACCACCGCCTTCATGGCGAGCAGCAGCAGCGCCGCCAGGACGAAGCCGAGGACGGGCGAGAACAGCAGTCCCTCCAGCACCTTCAGGGCCTGTCCCCACTCGACGCCGGAGGTGCCCTGACCCTCGGGAGCCATGAGCTGGTTGGCGAGGCCGACGCCGATCACCGAGCCGATGAGCGCGTGCGAGGAGGAGTTCGGCAGGCCGAGCGCCCAGGTGCCGAGATTCCACAGGATCGCGGCGATAAGCAGCGAGAAGATCATCGCGTAGCCCGCCGCCGAGCCGACCTGAAGGATCAGCTCCACCGGCAGCAGCGTGACGATGGCGTAGGCCACCGCCCCCGAGGACAGCATGACGCCGAGGAAGTTGAAGGCGCCGGACCAGATCACCGCCACGACCGGGGGCAGGGCGTGGGTGTAGATCACGGTCGCCACCGCGTTGGCGGTGTCGTGGAAGCCGTTCACGAATTCGAAGGCCAGCGCGATGAAGAGGGCGAGCGCGAGAAGCGCGAAGGCTCCGATCGCCAGGGGCGTCTCGCCCACCGCGTTCATGTCGCGGATCAGACCGTACCCCGCATAGGCGAGGCCACCGAGAAGGACGAACGCGAAGGCGATGAGACCGGAAACGTGGATGCCGCCATCGAGATTCGGGCCGGTGCGCCGCTCCGGTCCGGCACTGGAGGACGCGGAGCGTCGCTCCGCCGCGATCGCATCGGACATGGGCCGGTCCCTCGAAGGAAGCGCCTGTGTCGGACGATCCGAACGGCTTCCCCATCTCGGCCTTAGGACGGGCCTGTCACAGACGGATGACAGCGGCGGAAAAACGCGATGGTGAGAAGGATGAAAGCCACCGCCTCCTTCGTGACGGTCAGTACGGCGCCAGCGCAGTGCTCGGCGACTCGGACGAATCCTGTGCGTTGCAACACACCCATGCGCAAGCACTTGTTTGCCGGACGCCAAACCCTAGATATAACAGCATCATGACGTTTCCGCGTCCGGTCCGGCCGCGCTTTCGATCCTCACAAGGGTCGACGATTGTCTCCGCGAATGTCCACGGCACCGTGCCGGGTTTCCGTGAGGGGACGGCCTGCCGGAACGCGACGCGCTTCTCATTTCGAAACACGCTGCGGGGCCTCGCCCGCGAAACCCAAGTCCGCGAGTCATCCGACCCATGAACCAACTTGTCCGCATGTCTCAGGTCGGCGAGGCCGATGCCATCGCCGAGCCCTCCGCTTCCTTGCGGGTTCCCTTCGCGCAGTCCGGCGCCTTCGTGTGCAAGTTCATCATCGGTGAGCCGAACGACCGCGCCGTCTGTTGCGGGGCGCCCGCGCCCGACGGCAAGAGCTGGTGCGCCTTCCACCGCCGCATCGTCTTCGAGCCGGCCCGGCCCGGTCGCCTGCGCTAAGGCGCATCGCTCCCGAGCCAAGCCTTTCGATGCCCTGAACGAACCCCGCCGGATTACCCGGCGGGGTTTTCGTTTGTGCACCGAGCGACGCTAATCGTCCGCATCCTCGTCGTAGGACCGGTAGGCTCGCAGGCGGCGGCCGTCGGGGAATTCGAGGCTGCGGGAGCGGACCACGAGGTATCCGGCCTCGCGGGCCTGACGGATGCGGGCGGCGCGCTCGTCCTCGTATACCGGGGACCGGGCCGGCGCCGCCTCGACGGTGTAGCCGTAGGAAACCATCGGCGCCGGCCGGGCATAGGCAGGGGGCCGCAGGGTCACGACCCGGAAGGCGGGGTCGTGACCGGCCACAGGCAGGCGCGGTGAAACGCTCACGAAGTGCCGCCGCGTGGCGACGGGGCGGGTTGCGACCCTGACGCGCGGGGCCGGACGCACATTGACGGCCTTCGCAGTACGAACCGTCGCGCGGCCGGGCCCATGCGCGGGAGCCGCACGGGCGGACTCCCGCGGTGTCGAAGCAATCGCCGGTCTTGCCGGGACTTCACGCGGCGCCGGGGTCTCGGCGCGCGGGCCGGCCTTCGCCTCGGCGGCCTCGCGGGCGGGCGGATCGGTCCAGGCCCGACCGGACTGGCTGGTCGAGCCGGGCTCGGCCAGGGCGAGCACGGGCAGAAGCCCCAGCGCGAAGGCGGCGATCCCGAAGCGGCGAGGGGCGAACGTCATGGGGACCTCCCGACCAGCGATGCGCTGCGCGACACCGAACCCCGAGCCCTCGCGCGTCATGGACGCCCGCGAATCATGCCCGGCCCCGGCCTCATATCGATGAACCTTAAGGAATCCCTGCGGGTCCGTCCACGGACCGGGATTTAACCAAGCCGCAGGCGCGCATTCCCCGAAGCCCGTAGCTGGCGTCCCGGCGCCGCGCATGGGAAAGGTCGAGCGCGCTCACGGCATTGTCGTGGATCGCTCCGGGACCATCTTCGTTGACGCTCCACATGCGACCCCGGCGTGGAGAGGAGAGCCATTCCATGAGACGACTTCTGTCGGCCCTCGCCCTTGGCGCGAGCACGATGCTCGCCGCCCAAACCGCCATCGCGCAGACCGCCGCGCCCGAGGCGCCTGCGGCCCCCGCTGCTGCCCCGCAGAGCTTCGAGAGCCCGATCCAGAACGGGAAGGGCGAGCCCATCGGCAAGATCGTGATCCGCGACGGCGCGAGTTCCCTGGTCATGCGCGTGACGATCCAGCCCGGCGGCCTGCCTCCCGGCTGGCACGGCATCCACTTCCACGCCGTCGGCGATTGCTCGGACACCGAGAAGTTCGAGAAGTCGAAGGCGCACGTGAACCACGACCAGAGCAAGCACGGCCTGCTCAATGCGGAGGGTCCCGACGAGGGCGACCTGCCCAACGTCTTCGCCAATGCCGACGGCTCGGTGAACGCGGAAGTGTCGAGCGAGACGCCGCTGACCGGGGAAGGTGCCCTCAAGGACGGCGACGGTTCGGCCCTGATCATCCACGCCAACGAGGACGATCACAGCACCCAGCCGATCGGTGGAGCCGGAGCCCGCATCGCCTGCGCGGTGATCAAGTAACGCTCAGCAAAGCCGGAATCCCGCGGTGCATCGGGCACCGCGGGATCGTCTGGGACGTCTACTTTTGGGCGACGCTCATGAGCTTGGCGCCGCGCGCCTTCCGTTCGGGCAGCGCGGCCTTGACGGTTGAGACGATGCCGGCGGCATCGAGGCCGGCCTCGGCGTACATGGCGTCGGGCGTGTTGTGGTCCTGGTAGGTGTCGGGCAGCGTCAGCGTGCGCACCCGGACCCGGCCCGCATCGAGGGCGCCCTTGT
>NZ_JAQGKL010000024.1 GCF_028290105.1 Methylobacterium sp. | reverse complement strand
GCTCCGCGGACTCGCCGTCATGCCGGTCGTACCCAGGCTCGCGCCCTGCGAAAGGTTCTCGGTGAGACAGGCGCGACGCCGCCGAACGTCATCGTCGAGCCGCGGCGGCACGATCCGCCCGCCCTATGACGGGCGCCGATCGGTGAGGATGCACATCAGGCGCTTCGCCTGGCTCGGGCTCCTCCCCGCCCTCGTTGTGTCCCTACCGGCCGCCGCCGCGGAGGACATCGAAACGATCTTCGGCGAGTGGGAGCAGATCGCGAGCAATGCCGGCGCCTGCCCAACCTGTCGCATCACCTTCGAAACCCGGGGAAAGAGCTTTACGGTCACGGCCAACAACGGCTGAGCCGCGACCCTCTCCGACATTCGGGCGACCGAACTCTCCGGCGCGGGCGAATGGGACGCCTCGGTGCGAGGCTGGCCGGCGGGGCATGCCTTCACGATTCACTTTCGCCGGGAGGGGGACCGGCTCCAGATGACGATGACGGTTGATACCGGTTCGGCGGATAGGCCGATCGTGACAGGGATTTTCAGGCGACCCTGGCAGGGGGTCTAGACGAACTTATCCCAGGCCCAGCAGGCTGCACGATCCTTCTGCGGTCCCTCAGATCGCCGCCGCCGGATCGCCTCCCAGCGGATTGCCCGCATCCTCGTTGCGGTCGTCGCGCGCATGGAGGCCCCGTCGCGAGCGGCTGCCGCGCTCGAGCAGCGAGCGGCCGAGCGCCCGGAACGGGGCGGTGAGGCGGCGGGCATCGTCCGCGCGCTCCATGAAGCGCTCGCCGTTGCGGATCTCCTTGTCGAGGCGTGCCATGGTGCGAGCCAGCGCCGGATCGTCGTCGTCGAGCCAGACTTCGACCGTGCGCGCAAAAGCGATGACCACACCCTGGAGCTTCAGGCGGCCGAGCGGTCCCTCGGTGTTGATGCCGGCCGCCGCTAGCATGAAGCGGTGCGAGTTCAACGCGACACCGTTGAGCGCCAGCATCGACAGCGGGTCGCCGCGCAGGGCGTAGGAGATCCGGCGCAGGGCATCCTTGTAGGGCGTCATCGCGTCGAGGCGGCGCATCAGAACGTCGAACAGGCGCTCGCGGGTCGGTTCGTCGGCCAAGTCGGATGCGTCGCCCTCCAGCACCTTGCGGTCGATGATGCGGGATAGGCCCCCGAGCACCGCGCCCTTCGAGGGAAACAGGTCGCGGAACTCCGCGAGGCTCAATCCCGCTTCGCGGGCGATGTCACCGACCTCGATGTCGTTCCACGGCTGTTCGGCCGCCAGCCGCATCAGTGCCTCGACGGCGGCCTCGCGCGGCGGGAGCTTCCTTTGCGCCGATGCGTCGGCGATCGCAGGCGGCGCGTCGGAAGGTGCGATATCGGGCTTGGCGGTGCCGGGGCGTTTGGCCATGGTCGTTCGATCCTCGTCCAATCTGACACCCATGTAGGGTCGAAGCGCCGGATCGGTTAGGCCCGCGTCAGCCCGCCAATTCGCCGGCGCGGCGCCTGGCCGCGTCCACCGCCTCGCGCATGAGGTCGGGCAAACCACCCGGGCGCATCAGAACGGCGATCGCTTCGGCGGTGGTACCACCCGGCGAGGTCACGTCCTGGCGCAGCAGCCCCGCCTCGCGCGGGTTGGCATCGAGGAGTGCGCCGGCGCCCGAAACCGTGGAGCGGGCGAGCCGCGCGGCCATCTCGGGCGGTAATCCGGCCGCGACACCTGCCTGCGCCATGACCTCCGCGAGCAGGAAGACATAGGCCGGCCCAGAACCGGAGACGGCGGTGAGTGTGTCGATCAGCCCCTCGTCGTCCAGCCATTCCACAGAACCGACGCTGGCGAGCAGCGCGTGGCCCTGTGCCCGCTGATTGGGGCTGACCTCCGCGCTCGCCACGGCGCCGGTGGCGCCCCGGCCGATGCTGGCAGGCAAGTTCGGCATCGCCCGCACGATGGCGCGGGCGTCAGGCAGGCGCTGGCGCAGGTTCGCGATGGTCTTGCCCGCCAGGACCGAGACGATCAGGGTCTCCGGCCCGACGAGGCGGGCGAGGGCAGGCGCTGCGCCCTCCAGCCCTTGCGGCTTCATGGCCAGCACCAGGGCCTCGGCCACCGGTACCGTCTCGGGGTTCAGGGCGAGGCCGCGAGCGGCGCAGAGCGCGCGTATTTCGGGCGAGGCCTGCGGATCGAGGATCGTGGTGCGGCCGGCGTCGAGCCCGCCCGCAAGCCAGCCGGAGAGCATGGCGCCCCCCATCTTGCCCGCACCGACCAGGGTGAGCGAGGCGGGGAGGGGGGAAGCGCTCACGCCTCGCCTTCGGTCTCGAACAGGACCGCGTCCAGCGACTCGCGGGCCGACTTTCCGGCCCAGAGCACGAACTGGAACGCCTGATAGTAGCGCTCGCAGGCATCGACGGCGGATTTCAGCATCATGGTGCACTGGCCCTGCGTCGGGGCCGCACCCCCGGTCAGCAGAAGCGAGTGACGGAACATCACCACGTTGTCGGTCGACCACAGGTCGAAATGCCCGACCCACAATTGCTCGTTGACGAGGGAGACCAGCGTCAGGATCTCGGTGCGGCGCCGCTCCGGCACCTTGATGTCGAAGGCGGAGGCGACGTGGAGCGCCTCCACGTCCTCGATCCACGTGAAGGCGACGTGGTAATCGGCCCAGCGCCCGGCGACGGAGACCGACATCTCGTCCGTCTCGGCCCGGTCAAAGATCCAGTCGCGCAGCGACGCGAGGCGCTCGACGATGTCGAGGGGGTGCTCGTGCCGGTCGTGATCTTCGATGTGGAGTTGGGTCATGGCGGTCCAGTTTGTCGATCTGAGCGAGATCGGCGAAGTCGTTGTGAACGTCGATCGTACGACCGGGCGCACTCTGTTCCGGACTTCGGTCAAGCACACCCGACACCGGGTGCAACGGCCGACGATTCTGTTCGGTTCAGGATGGTTCGGGTCGAAGGCGAATCAGGTCATGACCCACTATAGACCGTGCTGGACTCGCGTTTCAAAGCGGGCCGGGAACCCGGTGAACAGGAAAGCGACCGTCCACCGTTCCTTCCTGTGCACAAGCGCGGCGGCTCACGCGTGCCAGCGAATCAGCCCGGAATCAGATCGCCTCGCTCGCGCCTGCCGCTGGTTCGGCGCCGAGTTTGGCCTCCAGCGCGGTGACCCGCGCCGCCAGCGCGTCGTTCTGGCTGCGCAGCGCGCTGACGAGATCGCGCAGGACGTCGAGCTCCTCGCGCGAGGCGATGTCCATGTCGCGGATCAGGCGCTCGACCTGGGCCTTGAACACCGTCTCCGCCTCGCGGCGCACACCTTGTGCAGCGCCAGCGGCATCCGTCATCAGGCGGGCGAAATCGTCGAACAGCCGGTTCGAGCCTTGCATCGTGGTCTCCCGAAGCATCGAGGCCGCCCTCCATCCGTGATGGCCACGGGACCGGCGCCTTCGCCACGACATAAGAATCGGTGCGCCTCCCGGCAATCCATGACGGTGGTGCGCCGGGCCATGCCGTCGTGTTTCCGGCAGTTTCCGGCGTGATCGGGGCGAAACAGGCGTTTACAATTTCCCCGCGCCCCGGCCCTTCGAAGAACATAACGCGCGGCGCATAGTCGAGGGACGACACAACCGCATCGGTTCCGGGCGCGAGGCCCGGATGCGGGAAGGAGCCGCGATGCTCGGGACCATGCCGCAGACGACCACGATCCATCCCCACATTCTCCTCGTGGAGGACGACCGCGAGATCAGCGCGTTGGTCGCCCGCTACCTGCGAGCCAACGAGTGCCGCGTCAGCCTCGCCGGCGACGGGGCCGCCATGGACAAGGTCCTGGCCGACGCCCGGGTCGACCTCGTGGTTCTCGACCTGATGCTGCCGGGCGAGGACGGCCTGAGCCTGTGCCGGCGCCTGCGCGCCGCCTCACGCATCCCGATCCTGATGCTCACCGCCAAGGCGGAGGAGATCGACCGGATCATCGGGCTCGAGATCGGGGCGGATGACTATCTCGGCAAGCCGTTCAATCCGCGCGAGCTCCTGGCCCGCATCCGCGCGATCCTCCGGCGTGGTTCGGGGACGGAGGCGGAAACCGAGGAGGGCGTGCGCCGCCTGCACTTCCTCGGCTGGACCCTCGACGTCTCGCTGCGCCAGCTCCTCAGCCCGGAAGATGCGCGCATCGCCATCACGGGGGCGGAGTTCGACCTGCTGCACGCCCTCTGCCTACGCCCCGGGCGCGTGCTCTCGCGCGACCAGCTCCTCGACCTCACGCAGGGCCGGGCCGCCGGCCCGTTCGAGCGCAGCATCGACGTCCTGATCAGCCGCATCCGCCAGAAGATCGAGCAGGACCCGCGCAACCCCGAGATCATCCGCACCATCCGCTCCGGCGGTTATCTCTTCACGCCGGAGGTCACGCGCGCATGAGCAACGCCCTGCGCACACGCCCGACGCGGACGCCCTGGACGCGTTTGCGCGCGCTGATGCCGTCGAGCGTCGCCGGGCAGATCGCCCTGCTCATCGTCGCGGCGGTGGTGCTGGCGCACGCCATGGCCACGCTCGCCTTCTTCACCCTGCGCGAGCCGTGGCGGCCCGACGACCATCCGGGTGTCGCCGCGACCCGCCTCGCCACGGTGTCCCGTCTCCTCGACGGCGCGAGCCCGGCCGATCGCCCGGCGCTTCTCGCCAACGCCGCCCGGATGCTGCCGACCCTGCGCATCGAGGCCTGGGACGGCGCGGTTCCGGAGGCCGCCGGCGCCGACCGGGTGATCGACCACCCCATGGTCCAGCGCCTGCGCGACGGCTTTGCACGGCCGCTGGCCATCGCCGATCTCTGGGCCGCGGGGCGCCCGTCGGATGCGCCCTCGGGCGTGCGGATCGGGATCGCGACGCCGGGCGGCGCGCGCCTCTCCGCCCTGGTGCCGGACGACGACCGGCCGCCGATGCGCCAGGGCGCGATCATCTTCACCTTCGTGTTCCTCGCCGTGGCGGTCTCGCTGATCTCGCTCTGGGCCACGCGGGCGCTGACCGCGCCCCTGGCACGCCTCGTGGAGGCGGCGGACGAGTTCGGCACCCGCATGAACCTCGTGGACCTGCCCGAGAACGGCCCGCGCGAAGTCGTGGCGCTGTCGCGCGCCCTCGACCGGATGCGCGCCCGCGTGCGCCGCCTCGTCGACGACCGCACGCAGATGCTCGCCGCCATCAGCCACGACCTGCGCACGCCGATCACCCGCCTGCGCCTGCGGGCGGAGTTCATCGAGGACGACCACGCCCGGAGCATGACCCTGCGTGACCTCGACCAGATGAACGGCCTCGTGGAGGCCGCTCTCTCCTTCGTGCGAGACGGCCAGTCCCCCGATGGCGGGACCCGGACCGGGACGAAGACGCTGATCGACCTCGCCTCCGTCGTGCAGACCGTCTCCGACGAGTTCGCCGATATCGGCGCCGACGTCCGGGTCTCGGAGAGCCGCCACGTGCTGGTCCAGGGGCGCCCGGACGAGTTGCAGCGCGCGATCATGAACCTCGTCGACAACGCCGTGAAATATGGCGGCTCGGCGCGCCTCTCGGTGCTGCAGACCGAGCATGGCGTCGCCGTGGAGGTGAGCGACGACGGGCCCGGCATTCCAGAATCGGAGCGCGACGCCATGCTCCAGCCCTTCGTCCGCGGCGATCGGGCGCGCAACCTCGACACCGCCAGCGGCTTCGGCCTCGGGCTCTCCATCGTGCTCGCCATCGTGGATTCGCACGAGGGGCGCCTCACGCTGCGCAATCGGACTCCGCGCGGCCTGACGGCACGGATCGAACTCGCGCGCGCGGCGTCGCTTCCCGTCGCCCCGCCGGCGGCCGCGATCGAGGCGGGACATCGCGCCGCCGCCGAGTGATCCTGGCGGGAACAGGCTGCCCGGCTTCCTAAAACTCCATGTCGAGTTCTTCGATCTCGTCGGGCTCGCGGGCCGCCTCCGCCGCCCATTCCTCCATGGGCTGCCAGGCGAGGATGGTGTCGCGGTAGAGCGCGGTCTTGCGCGACAGGGGGACGTCGTAGGTGCGAAAGCGCGTGCAGACCGGGGCGAACATCGCGTCGGCGAGGCTCGGCGTCTCGCCGAACAGGAACGGTCCGTCATAGCGCGTCAGGCACTCGTCCACGATGGTGATGACCCGGTCGATGTCGCCCCGCGCGCCGTTGAAGATCTTGAAGTTGGTGTGGCGCGCCTTGAGGTTCATCGGCAGGGCCGAGCGCAGGTTGATGAAGCCACCATGCATCTCGCCGGAGATCGAGCGGCAATGGGCGCGGGCCACCGCATTGCGCGGCAGGAACCCCGCCTCGGGCCGGATCTCGTTGAGGTATTGCGCGATGGCCAGCGTGTCCCAGACGATGATCTCGCCGTGGACGAGGCGGGGCACGAGGAAGGACGGTGACAGGTGCAGCAACTCGGCCCGGGTCGAAGCGTCGTTGCCCGAGAGCAGTTCGGTCTCGAAATCGAGGCCCGCCATGCGGCAGACCAGCCAACCCCGCAGCGACCAGGACGAGTAGTTGCGACTTGAGATGGTCAGCGTGGCCGCGGGCATGGTCGCCTCCTGAGTGTCTTCACGTTCGAGCGAGCGAAAGCCCCGTCCACGATCGAAGACTGCTCGCCGCGATCCAAGACTCATGCCGTCGCCGGGATAGGTTAGCAGGATGATTCCCGTTCGCGGGGGCTTATCAGCCGGCGAAAGGGAGCTTTTCGCGTTCCACGAGGTTGACGTTTCCGATTCTCGATCGGTCTCGACCATTTGGGTCCGATTTCACGCGCTCCGGGGCGGCTTCCTCCTCCTGTGATGTATACGCACAACAGCCGCAGGATATCACACGTTAAGCCCGTTGCTTCGGGAAGCCGCCTGCCGCAGCGTGGCTACCCGTCGTCGGCCCCTTGGTCGGCGCAGCCGTCCGTCGCGGGCGTTTTGCGATTTGACCGTTCGCGTAGGAGTTCGGGCTGCATGCTCTATCGTGCTTTCGATGCCCAATCGGATATGGCCGAGCAGACGCGCGCCTGGGGGCGCCTCGTCCACGACGCCATCTCGCCCTGGACCGCCGCTGGCTACCGTGAGCCGCTGACCTGGTGGTCGGCGGGCGCCCGGATGATGATGCGCGCCGGCCTCACCTTCGCGCGCCCGGCCTACGGCATCGACAGCGTGATGGTCGGCAACCGGGAGGTGCCGGTCACCGAGGAGGCCGCGTTCGCCACACCCTTCGGCACCCTGCTGCGTTTCAAGAAGGACGTCGACACCGAGCAGCCGCGCGTCCTCGTGGTGGCACCCCTGTCGGGCCACTTCGCCACCCTGTTGCGGGGCACTGTGCGCACCCTGCTGCCCGATCACGACGTCTACATCACCGACTGGCACAACGCCCGCGACGTGCCGCTCTCGGCGGGTCCCTTCGGCTTCGACGATTACGTCGACCACCTCGTGCAGTTCCTCGGGGCGATCGGGGAGGGAGCGCACCTCGTCGCGGTCTGCCAGCCGGCCGTACAGGCGCTCGCCGCCGCCGCCGTCATGGCGGAATCGAAGGACGTCGCCCATCCGCGCAGCATGACGCTGATGGCCGGGCCCGTGGATTGCCGCATCAGCCCGACTTCCGTGAACCACCTCGCCACCTCGAAGCCGATCGAATGGTTCGAGAAGAACCTGATCGCCACGGTGCCGGACCGGCACAAGGGCGCCGGTCGGCGGGTCTATCCCGGCTTCATGCAGGTCTCGGCTTTCATCTCCATGAATGCCAAGCGCCACGCGCAGGGGCATGCTGACTTGTTCTGGCATCTCGCCAATGGCGAGACCGAGAAGGCACGCCAGATCGAGGGCTTCTACGACGAGTATTTCGCCGTGCTCGACCTGGCGGCGGAATTCTACATCGAGACGGTCAAGACCGTGTTCCAGGATTACACGCTCGCCAAGAATGAGCTGAGCTACCGGGGCAATCCGATCGACATGAAGTCGATCCGCCGGACGGCCCTGATGACGGTGGAGGGCGAGCGCGACGACATCTGCGCCGTCGGCCAGACCATGGCGGCCCACGACCTTTGCACCAGCCTGCCGCACCATATGAAGAGCCACCACCTCCAGGCCGGCGTCGGCCATTACGGGGTGTTCACGGGCCGCAAGTGGGAGAGCCAGACCTATCCGCTAGTGCGCAACTTCATCCAGTCACACAACTGAGGGCCGGGCGCCGAGGCGGCTTGAATTGGGCGTCGCCCGACGCTCGAACCGTCATGCCGGAGTTGCGCAGCGGAACTTAGGTCCAGACGCACCGGCCTCGCTCCGGCTGACTTAGCCGGCGGATCTACATCCCAGGAGTGCCTTCGACGCCCTGGGATGACGTGGTGACCGCAAAGGCTGCCCAGTCTTCGCTCGGAACAGCGCTCCCAAGGGCAAGCTCGCGGTGGCCCCTTCTCAGGCGGCAGCGAGCGACAGCGACATCGATTCCTTCTTCATCAACTCGCGGTAGAATCCGTCGAGATGGGTCAGCTTGTCCGGCGAGCCGTCCTGGATGATGCGGCCGCCTTCGAGCACGACGATTCGGTCGAAGTCCTTCAAGGTCGAGAGCCGGTGCGCGATGGCGATGACCGTGCGGCCCTTCATCAGGTTGGCGAGTGCGTGGCGGATCGCCTCCTCGGACTCGGCGTCGAGGGCCGAGGTCGCCTCGTCGAGGAGCAGGATCGGCGAGTCCTTCAGGATGGCGCGCGCGATGGCGATGCGCTGGCGCTGGCCGCCGGAGAGCTTCACGCCCCGGTCGCCCACGATGGTGTCGAACCCCTCCGGAAGGGCCTCGATGAAGTCCGTGCAATGGGCCGCTCCGGCGGCCTTCCAGACATCCTCGTCGGACGCGTCCGGCCGGCCGTAGCGGATGTTCTCCCGCAAGGTGCGGTGGAACATCGAGACGTCCTGCGGCACCACCGTGATCGCCTCCCGCAGGGATTCCTGGGTGACGCGCTGGATGTCCTGGCCGTTGATGAGGATTCGACCGCCCTGTGCGTCGTAGAAGCGCTGCAGCAGGGAGAACAGGGTCGACTTTCCGCCCCCCGACTTGCCCACGAGGCCGACCCGCTGCCCCGGCTGGATGACGAGGTCGAAATCCGTGAACACGCCGCGCCCGTCCGGATACGCGAAGGCGACGTGGTCGAAGGTGATCTCGGCGCCCGTGCCGGCGAGCGGCATCGCCTCCGGATGGTCGATGAGGTCGTGGGGCTGCAGCAGGGTGTGCAGCGCCTCGGAGAGCCGGGCGGTGTGCTGCGTCGCGTCGACCAGGGCCACCGCGAGATCGCGCGTGGCCGCCAGGATGCGGATGCCCAGCGTGCAGACGAGCACGACCTGGCCGTTCGTCGCCTGGCCGGCCTCCCACATGGTGATCGCCCAATAGAGCAGGCCGAGCACCGCCAGCACCGTGAGGATGGCGTGCACGATGCGCAGCTTCTCGAGATACAGCAGCGAGGAGCGGCGCGAGCGCATCTCCATGCCGATGGTGCCGTCGAAGCGGGTGTATTCGCGCTTGAAGGCCGAGAAGGCGCGCACCAGGGGCATGTTGCCGACGAGATCGACCATCTCGCCGTCGACGGAGGCGGCCTTGGCGGCGAAATCGTGGTGAAGCGGCTTGCCGGCCGCCGCCATCTTGAACATCAGCACCACGACGGCGGCGAAGATGCCGGCCAGCACCCCCGCCATCGTAAGGTTGACGGTGGCGATGTAGACGATGGACAGGGTCGCGGCGACGCAGGGCGGCATCACGTTGAACACGAACATGTTCTCGACCGTGAAGATCGCGTTCGAGGTCGCGGTGATGCGGCTCGCCAGAGTGCCGGGCTGGCGATCGGCGAAGAACGAGGGCGAGTGCCCGGTCATGTGGCGAAAGAGGTCGCGGCGGATGTCGCCGGTGACGCCCACGAAGGTGAAGGAGCCGACGAGGCTCGCCACGCGCCAGAGCATGTTGTCGGCGGCGATGAAGGCGATGAGTATTCCGAGCGCGCCCCAGATCAGGCCCGCCTGCGGACCCTTGCTCAGGGCGTCCACCACGCCCTTCAGCGCATAATCGGTGCTCACGGAAAAGCCGACGGCGCCGAGCACCGCGCAGAGGATCACGACATGCGGCAGGGCACGCCGGCGCAGGTAGCGGCCCACGAAGGCGAAGGGCCGATCGGCATAAACGCAGAGGTCTTCCATCTAGGTGACCGTCCCTGTATCGAGCATTCACCCACTGAGGGGTGAACGTACCCCTGTCAGGTGTCTTGCGGACCCCTGTTTCCCGCGTGTGTCACACACGGGATCTTGAGGTCCCTGGATCGCAACGCGAGGCATGACCAAGCGTTGCAGTGTCGGGCATCGCTTTGCGCGTTATAGCCGCCGAACCTGAACACAGGTTGAGCGGCAAGCGAATTCGGTGCCGCGCCAGCGCTTCCCCCAACCGCTAGGCCGTGGGCGCGCGGCGCGTCTCCGGCATGATCAGGGCGACGAGGGCGAAGGCGGCGAAGCCCACGATGGCGAGACCGAGGAAGGCCGTATGGCTGCCGAGCCGGTCGGCCATGATGCCGGCCAGCGACGTCGACAGGGCCGCGCCGATGCCCATCGCTGTGCCGACCGCGCCGAGCGCGAGGTTGAAATGGCCCGTCTCGCGGGTCGCGTCGGAGACCACGAGGGGTACCATCACGCCGAACACCGCCGCCGACACGCCATCGAAGACCTGGACCGCCACCAGCAGTTCGGGGCTGTCCACGTAGGCGAAGAGCAGGCCCCGGACAGGCAGGGCGGCAAAGCCGAGCAGCAGCAGCGGCCGGCGCCCCCAGCGCTCGGCGGCGCGCCCGACGGCCGGGGCCGAGAGCGCGAGCACCACCTGGGGCACGACGATGCAGGCCGCGATCAAGGCGGTCGCCGTCTCGCTCGCCCGCAGGGTGAGCATGCTGCCCACCAGCGGCAGCATCGCGGCGTTGGCGAGGAAGAACAGGGTCATGCAGGCCCCGAAGCACAGGAGGGCCCGATTGGTGAGGAGCGCACGCAGGCCATTCTCGCCGCGCGGTGCAGTCGTGTCCCGCGCCGTTCCGGCGTGGACGGGTCCCGCGATCTCGTCGGCGCGGATGCGGGAAAGCGCGATCAGCGTCGGCACCATCAGGGCAGCGGTCAGGTAGAACACGGCGTCGTTGGAGAGATAATAGCCGCAGGCTCCCATGCCGGCGGCCGCGACCGCATTGCCGAGCGCCGAGAAGCTCGCGTTGCGCCCCAGCCGCTCGCCGGCCCGCGCGTGGCCGACGAGGCCGATGCTGATCGCCGCGATGGCGGGCGTGAGGATGCAGCTCGCCGCGGAATGCGCGGCCATGGCCAGGAGCACGACGAGGAAGTTCGGCCACATGGCGAGCGCGAAGGCGCTCAGCGCGATGGCGACCACGGAGAAGCCGGCGGCGAAGCGCCGGGAGCGCACGGCGTCCACGAAGGCGCCGCCCGGCACCTGGCCGAGCAGGCTGACGAGGCTGCCGACGGTGAGCGCGAAGCCGATATCTGACTGGGTCCACTTCGCCTGGGTGAAGTACACCGCCAGGAACGGCCCGAAGCCTGTTTGCAGGTTGGCCACGAAGAACGCGAAGCCGTCGAGACCCCGGCTGCTCGTGCGGGAGATCACCTTCATGTCGGACGCCACCTCAGCTGCGCTCGCGGCTGGGGCGTCGTCCATGAGGGCGTCGCGGCGGGGGAGCGGGCGTGGCCGGAAGTCGGGGCGCGGTGCTTCACGGGGCTTGAGCGCCCGGCGGTTCTTCGGGAGCGGCGCCGTCATCGATCCGGCGACCGCTCGACCGGCTTGTCCGGTGCCTTCTCCGGCTGTGCGGCGGGAGCCGTGACCGGAGCCGTTGCCGCAGGTGCTGCCGGCGTGGGTGCCGCGGTCTGGGCCGGCGCGACGGGTCCCTGCACGGGCGGCACAGGCTGCTCGCCCTCGGGGGCCGCCGGGCTGGCGGGGCCGAGGACGACGATCGGGTCTCCCGGCTTGTATTCGGGGGAGACCCGGACCTGGTTGCGGCTGAGCTGCAGCACGAGCCGGCTCGGCTTGCCGTCCGACGCGAAGCGCATCGCGCGCCAATCCACCGCGATCTTGCGCGATCCGACTCCGAGAAATCCGCCGAAATCGATGATCGCGGCGCGGGGGCGTCCATCCTTGTCGAGGATGATATCGATGATCCGCCCCATGTCTTCGCCGGTCGAACTGCGGACCGCCTTGCCGAGCACGCCTTCGTAATCCTGCGTGTCGAGCACGGTCGCAGGCGTGCCGGTGGCGCCCGGCTGCGGCGCGGGCGCGGGCGCGGGCGTGGGGACCGTTGGCCCGGATGGCGGCGGGGCGGGC
>NZ_JAQGKL010000192.1 GCF_028290105.1 Methylobacterium sp. | reverse complement strand
CATTCTGCCGGACGATTCCGTGCTGGACGCCGACACCCTCCCGAAGGTTCGGATGCCGAACCGGGACGGTTTCACTCCAGACGTACGGCCCGACGTGCCGATCGGCGCGCGCTGATCCTGCCGGCTCAAGCCAGTCCGGATGCACCGCCCGCGCGCCCCGGTCGGGATCGCGTAGCTCGATATCTCAGCGCTCAAGCGAGACGGTCGGCTCTTGCGCCCTCCGGCGGTGTGCGCAGAATGACGAGGCCTTGGACCGATTCCGCAGCGTTCGTCCCAGCGCCTGCGGAGGGAGAAAGCCCAGGCATCCGGCGAGGCAGCAAAACCGCGCCGGTTCGCAGACGCATCGGTCACGCCCCCGCGAGGGGCTGCACCGAGCCCCGGACCGGGACGAGATAGGAGCCGAGATGGCGGTTGCGACCAAGGATCAGGCCGGAGGGCCCATACCCGCAGCCGTTCCCATCGACGATACCAGCCTCACCGGCTTCTACGGAGACATGACGACGCCCGAGCGGCGCACCTTCTGGGCGTGCGCGGCCGGTTGGGCGCTCGATGGCATGGACTTCATGATCTATCCGCTCGTCATCGGCACCATCATCAAGCTCTGGAACGTCGATCCCGGCACCGCGGGCCTCGCTGGCACGGTCACGCTCCTCGCCTCCGCGATCGGCGGCTGGGGGGCGGGTTACCTCGCCGACCGGATCGGCCGGGTGCGGACGCTGCAATTCACCATCCTGTGGTTCTCCTTCTTCTCGCTTCTCTGCGCCTTCGTTCAGAACTTCGAGCAGCTCCTGATCTGCCGCGCCCTGCTCGGCCTGGGTTTCGGCGGCGAGTGGGCGGCCGGAGCCGTGCTGATGGGGGAGACGATCCGCGCCCAGTATCGCGGCCGTGCCGTCGGCTCGGTGCAATCGGGCTGGGCGATCGGCTGGGGTCTCGCCGTGCTCGCACAGGCCGCTCTGTTCTCGTTCCTGCCGCCCGAGCAGGCGTGGCGCTGGATGTTCGCGCTCGGTGCCCTGCCGGCGCTCCTCGTGTTCTACCTGCGCGCCTTCGTCGAGGAGCCGGCGGTCGCGGCCGAGACGCGAGCCAGGGCGGCGGCCACTGGGGACCGGCCGGCCCTGTGGGAGATCTTCACCGGACCGATCCTGAAGACGACCGTGCTGGCTTCCCTGGTCGCGACGGGGTGCCAGGGCGGCTACTATGCCATCACCTTCTGGGTGCCGCGCTTCCTGACGACGGAACGCAAGCTCTCGATCGTCTCGTCGACGGGCTATCTCGCCGCACTGATCGCCGGTTCGTTCGTCGGCTACCTCGTGGGCGCCTGGTTCGCCGACCGGTATGGCCGCCGCAAGCTGTTCCTGGTGTTCTCGCTCGGCGCCATCGCGGTGATCCTCGTCTACACGCAGGTGCCGCTCTCGAACGAGATGCTGTGGGCGCTCGGTTTCCCCCTGGGCTTCTTCGCCTCCGGCTACTTTTCCGGGATGGGCGCCTTCCTCACGGAACTCTACCCCACCCGCCTCAGGGGCTCGGGGCAGGGGTTCTGCTACAATTTCGGACGTGGCGTCGGCGCCCTGTTTCCCTTCCTCGTCGGCTACCTGTCGCAGACGACGACATTGGCCAACGCGATCTGCCTGTTCGCGGTGGGTGCGTACGTCCTGTTCTTCGCAGCCGCCTACGCGCTGCCGGAAACCCGGGGTCGAATTCTCCATGCCGATGCGTGAGGCTTTCCCCTCGCTCGACGAGGCGCCGGATTGTCCGGCCCCGCAGCCCTATCCGCTGGGGCCGACGCGTTACGCGGTCCCGCCCGGTGCCGTCGACACGCATGCCCATGTGATCGGGATACCGCCGGAGTTCCCGTTCGTCCGGCCTCGCAGCTACACGCCTCCTCCGGCGACGGCCGAGGACTACCTCGCGATGCTCGACGCCACGGGCATGACCTACGGCGTCCTCGTCCAGGTGAGCGTGCATGGCACCGACAATCGTCTCCTGCTCGCGGCGTTGCGGGCGCATCGGCAGCGCCTGCGCGGCATCGCGGTGATTCCGCTCGGCCTGCCCGACGCGGACCTCGCGGCCCTTCAGGAAGCGGGCGTGGTGGGCCTGCGCCTTAACGTGCTCTATGGCGGCGGCGTCGGCCTGCAGGAGGTGGAGGCCTACGGCGCGCTCGCGCGGGAGATGGGCTGGCACCTGCAGTTTCTTCTCGACGCGCGCGATCTCCCGCCCGTCGCAACGCGTCTCGCCCGCCTGCCCGTGCCGGTCGTCGTCGACCACATGGGGCATTTTCCGACGTCGGCGGGCCTCGACGATCCGGGCTTTCGCACCCTCGTCTCCCTCGTCCGCGATGGTGCCTGGGTGAAGCTGCAGGGGGCGTTCCGAAACTCGACGGCGGGTCCGCCCTATGCCGACACCATTCCCTTCGCGCGGGCGCTCAACGATGCCGCGCCGGACCGCTGCCTCTGGGGCTCGGACTGGCCGCACGTGGCGACGTGGGGGCCGATGCCCGCCATCGGCGACCTCCTCGACCTGATGGCGGACTGGGTTCCGGATCCGGCGAGGCGGCGGAAGCTCTTCGTCGAGAACGCGCACAGCCTCTACGGCTTTCCTGCACGGATCTGACCGTTCGACCGTCGATGTCGGGTGCTCCTACGGAGCCGATTTTCGCGCCGTGCAGGCGAAGCCGTTTAGAACCGCCCGGCCAGCGTCAGCCGGACGGCCGTCGGCTCGACCGGGTGGAAATGCCGGTCGGCCACCCCCTCCGCGGCCTCGCCGGGCAGGCGCGAAGTGTAGAAATAGGTGATCTGGTCGGCCTTGGCGTTGGTCAGGTTGAGCACGTCGAGGGAGAGGCTGATCCCGTTCGCGAAGTTGTAGCCGACGCGCCCGTTGAGGAGCGCGGTCGGCTTCGAGCGGACGGAATTGTCCTCGATCAGGGGGCGGGCGCCGAAGTAGCGTAAACGCATCGCGCCGAACCAACCCAGCCCCTCCCCGAAGGTGAAGCCGGCCGACGCGATGGTGGTGGGTGCCTCGGGCACCCGGTTGCCGGCCGGGTCCCGGTCCGAGAAGCGCGCATGGGTGATCGTGAGGTCGCCTTCCAGCGAGAGCCAGGGCGTCACCGCGTAGCGGTTGGTCCATTCCACGCCGAAGCGGCGGGTCGGGCGGCTCGGCTCGGTGGTGCCGGTATCGCCCTGGAACAGGTTCTCGGACGCGAAGTCGAGCTGGAACAGGACCAGCGCCGTCTCGAGACCGGTGATGCTGCGATTGCGAAAGCCGATCTCGGAGCCCGTCGAGGGCACGAGGAAGGGCGAGCGGCTGATGTTGAAGAGGGGGCTCGCCGGATCGACCGTGGCGGTGACGCCGCGCGCGTCGTTCGAGTGGAAGCCGCCGCCGTAATTCACGAATAGCTCGGTGTCGAACCAGGGCCCCAGCACGAGGCCGAGCTTGGGGTTGACGACACCGTCCCGCGCGCCGCCCGAATTGGCCTGGGTGTCGGAGCGGACATCGGCGTAGAATCCGTCCGCGCGAAAGCCCACGCTGGTGCGCAGCCAGTCGGTCCAGCGCATCCGGTTCTCGTAGTAGAATGCCGCGCTCGCCTCCAGCACGCGGTCGTCGAGGACGGTCGACTGGACCTGCCGGTTCGCGGTGTCGGACAGCCCCACCCGGATGCTGTCGGTGCGCGTCTGGACCCCGATCTCGTTCTCCATCGGCAAGCCGAACAGGTCGCCCTGGAAGGTGTGGCTGACCTCGCCGCCGCCGAGCACGCGGCTGTCGCGCTGGCGGAACTGATCGCCGTTCACCGGATCGTTGAGGAAGTACGTGAAGTCGTTGAACAGGTTCATCCCGTAGCGGATCACGTAGGCATTCGCCCGGGTGATCCCGATGTCGCTCGTCCGGCTCCAGCGTCCGGACAGCGAGAAGCGCCCGGTGTCGCCGCCATCGGTGGGGTTCAGCGTGCCGTAGCGACCGATGATCCCCTCCGCCACCGCCCGCTCCGGGATCTGGTTGGTGGCGTTCCACTTCGCCCAATAGGCCATGCCGGTCAGGGCGAAGCCGTCGAGCGCCGTACCCTGGCTATAGCGCACCACGCCGTTGAGCTTGCGCAGCCGGTCCGGCACGTCCCAGGGGCCGTCGTAGGTCTGGGCTTCGCCCGCCACGAGAAGATTTCCCTGTGCCAGCGGCGCCGAGGCGATGGTCAGCGCCCGCCTGTAGCCGAAGCTGCCGAACGAGGTCAGCGCGAGGTTGCGGTCGACCTTGTCGAGATAGTCGATCCGCACCGAGCCGGCGGAGGCGAAGTCGCCGTCGCGCACGAAATACGGCCCCTTGTGGAACTCCACCGCGCCGACGAGTTCGGGGATGAGGAAGTTCAGGTCGGCATAGCC
>NZ_JAQGKL010000180.1 GCF_028290105.1 Methylobacterium sp. | reverse complement strand
GCCGCGTGCGCGCGTCCGCCTGGACGCCACTGCCGTGCGGGCGGGCGAGGCGGTGCTGTTGTTCGGCTCGGACGAGCCACAGGGCATGGAAGCTGCTCGTGCGCAGCTCAACCTCAGCCCGGCGGGCGACTTGACGGAGGCCGCGACGCGGCTGTTTTCGGCGCTGCGCCGGCTTGATGTGACCGGAGCCGAGACGATCGCGGTCGTGCCGATGCCTGAGACCGGTCTCGGCGAGGCGATCAACGATCGACTGCGGCGGGCTGCGGCCCCGCGGTAAATTCTTTTGCAAGTCGCCGGAACTATTCCGGCCGAAGTCCGTTGCTGATTCACAAAGGCCAGTTCAGCCCCCAAATGGCCTTTTCCCTTCCAGGGCTCGGAGCAATCCGAGCCTTTTTTCTTGTTCGCAACGCGCAAGACAAGCGACGCGTCTCCGGCCGGCCCGAAAACCCGGCAGGCGCTAAGCCTGCCGGTGAGTCTCAGGAGATCTCAACGATCTCGGTCTCATGGCCGTTCACCTCGACCACGTCGCCCGGGACCTTGCCGGTGAGAGCGCGAGCCATGGGCGAGACATAGGAGATCGTCCCCTGTGCCGGGTCGGCTTCGTCCTCGCCGACGATACGGAACACCTGCTTCGTGTCGTCCTCGCGCAGGATCGTGACCGTGGAGCCGAAACGCACGACGTCGCCGGGTTCGGCCTCCACGAGCTGCGCCGTCCCGAGCCGGGCCGTCCAGTAATGCAGATCGCGCGTGACGCGCGACTCGTCGGCCTTGGCGCCCGGAGTCAGCGCCGAAAACTCGGCCTGAAGACGTGCGACCTCGCCCTCGATCTGCGCCATGCCCTCGGGGGTGACGAAGTTGGGATGGGGTGAAATCGGGCGGTCGGGGAGATCCTCGAAGGCTTCGCCGCCCTCGCGCTCGCGAACAAATGCTTGGCTCATGAAAACGAAAACACCTCACGGGCGGCGACGGTTCCGTCCGAGGTTACAACCTCGATCCTCACGCGACCTCGACGACGGTCCGGCCGCGGACGCGACCCGCGAGGATCGCCTCGGCGATCGTGTCGACGCCGGGCAGCGGCACGGTCTGTGTCATCGCGGCGAGCTTGTGGTGGTCGAGCTCCTCCGCGAGACGCGCCCACGCTTCCCGGCGCTTGGCCTGCGGCGTGGTCACGCTGTTGACGCCGAGGAGCGAGACGCCGCGCAGGATGAAGGGCGCCACGGAGGTGGGCAGGTCCATGCCCTGCGCCAGCCCGCAGGCGGCGACCGCGCCATCCGCCTTCGTGCCGGCCAGGACGTTGGCGAGGGTGACCGAGCCGACGGCGTCGATCGCCGCCGCCCAGCGTTCCTTCGCCAGCGGCTTGCCGGGTTTGGCCAACTCGGCGCGATCGAGGATCTCCGAGGCGCCGAGACCGCGCAGGTAGTCGGCTTCCCCATCGCGCCCCGTCGAGGCGATCACGTGCCACCCGGCCCGTGCGAGCAAGGCCACCGCCACCGAGCCCACACCGCCGGACGCTCCCGTCACCAGGGCCGGACCTTGCGCCGGCGTGACGCCGTGGTGGTCGAGGGCCATCAAGCACAGCATCGCGGTGAAGCCTGCGGTGCCGATCGCCATGGCCTGGGCCGGGCTCAGGCCGCCCGGCAGGGGGACGAGCCAGTCGCCCTTCACCCGCGCGCGCTGGGCGTAGGCGCCGAGATGGGTTTCGCCGACGCCCCAACCTGTCAGCACCACGGAGTCGCCGGTCTTGTAGTCCGAATGATCGGAGGCTTCGACCACACCAGCGAAATCGATGCCGGGGATCATCGGGAATCGGCGCACCACCGGCGAGCGGCCGGTCATGGCGAGGCCGTCCTTGAAATTGACCGTGGAGTGCGTGACCCGGACGGTCACGTCGCCATCCATCAGGTCGGCATCGTCGAAGTCCCTGAAGACGAGCGACTGGCCCGTCTCGGTCTTCTCGACGACCCAAGCCTTGAACTGACCCATGGCATATCTCCGCTGCACCTTCACAGGTGTAGCAGGCCCGGGCCGAATCAAGCGGCTTCCGTTTCACGAAGCCCCGGACGCCCGCGCGCCCGGGGTTGATGCGTTGGGGTCGGGTCGGTGTCTCAGTAGCCGTCGTAGATACTGCCCGAGGAGAAGCCGAGGCCGACGCCGACATCGGCCGAACTCGCGCCGGTGATCCCGAGGGCGTCGGGCAACGAGCCAACCACCGGGCCGGAGCCGTAGCCGCCCGCGTAACCTCCGTGACCGTAGCCGGCGGGCACCCAGCCCGAACGGGCGGGCTGCACCAGGACGCGACGGCGCACGCTGGCGTACTCGGCGGGGATCGTCTCCGGGATCGATTGTGCGGGCTGCACCAGCACGCGGCGATGGCGCACGGAGTATTGCGGGGGCACGTCCACCCAGCAGCCGATGAGTTCGCCGTAGGCATCGCGGCGGGTCTGCCAGACGCGGCCGCCCGGCGCCACGAGGATGCGCTCGGACACCGTCTCGTAGACCGGCGGCAGGGTGCGATACACCGTCTCGGCCGGGCGGACGAGGACCCGCTCGGCAACCGCGCCGTAGACGGGCGGCGTGTTGACGTGGCGGTAGCACTCGGCCCCGCCGCAGCCGCCGGCTTGCGCGGATGAAACGGAGATGACGGCGCCGGCGATGGCGGCGAGAAGCAGGCGTGGGGCGACCGGCGCGGTCATGACGGGTTCCTCGGGGGTGAACGCTGAACAGGACGGGATGGCACGCGAAGACCGCGCGCATCTCGACGTATCAGAGGCCGCCAAGTTGCCGTTCGAGCAAGCTCAATCCCGAGTCAGGGTAAAATTAACCCAAGCTTAGGACTACTTAGGAGTTTCAGTGCTTAGGTAAAAAGCCCCGGAACGATTCACGATTTTAGGTTTGTCCGCGCTTGAGCTGGTAGAAGATGTGCCGGCCGATGACATCCATCTTCTTCAGCCGCCGTGACCAGCCGGGCTTCACGTAATCGGCATGGTAATGCGTCGCGCCACCGACCTCACTGAGGTAGGTCCGCCCCTCGATCACCGCGCTGGCGATGCGGGTGGCGCTCTGCCAGGACGGGCCGTCCGCGATGCGCAGGGATTTGCCCTCGCAGGCGAAGGAGAACTGGCAGCCCATGTAGCGGTGGCGGTTCTGGTAGACGACGCCGCAGACGTTGTTGGGGTAGAGCCCGCTCTTGACCCGGTTCAGCACCACCTGGGCGACGGCTGCCTGGCCCTCTTCGGGCTCGCTGCGGGCCTCGAAGTAGACGGCCTCGGCTAGGCAGCGCTGCTCGCGGTCCTTGGCGTCCGGACCGATCAGGTCCGCGTAGCGGTGGCGCGCGATCTCGGGTGTCGCTTCGGGCTCCGGCGTGGTGGCGCCGTCGGTCCGCGGCGACAGCCCTGGGAAGGCGAGGTTCCCGGCCGCCACCTCGATCGGTGTCGCGTCGGCAGGCGCAGGGGTCGTGGAGGACAGGGCCTCCGCGCGCGGGATCGCCGGGGTTGCGCCATCCTCGACGACGACAATCTCGCCGGGTTCGCCGTTCGCAGCGGGGCCGGACCCCGGAGCCCGGAGGAAGCCGGTGTCGAGGTCGGGGTTCCAGGTGGCGGAACCGGGCGCGAGCAGCCCGTCGCTCCGGTCCGGGAAGCTTGCCTTGACCAGCAGACTACGGGTCGGGCCGTCTTCGGTGGCCTCAAGTGCGGGGTTCGCCCGAGGGACCGAGCGCCAGGCCGAGTGCGACCGGGTCTGGGTGCCGGCCAGGCGCGCGCCAGGTGAGGCGGTCAGGGAGGATCGGAGCGCCTGGTCGGCGAGGCCGGCGGCGCCACCAAGCCTGTCCGTCCCCGCCGTGGCGGTGAAGGACACGAGGAGGCCCATCCCGGCCGCCCAGGGTACTATGGCGGCACTGAGCCAGCGCAGGTGCGACGCGCGTCGTATCCGTCTCGTGCCCACGCAACCGACCCGCACTCACCTGCCAAACGCTCCGGTCGCGTGCTCGATGGGATGAGCCGACGTCCGTCGTGTCCAACTATCGGCGGGTATGGTTGCGGAGCGGTTAAGGCCCGGCGCTCACAACGCCCCGGGACGTCCGTGCGTGGCGGCGAGATTGCCGATCATCGTGGCAAGGCTGGAGCGATCGCCGCCCTGCCCCCCGACGATCCGCTCCGCATCGGCACCGCTCTGTGTGGCGACAGCGAAGACGAACAGGGCGACGGTCGCGAGTCCACCAAGGGCCGCGACCACCCACAGATAGGCCTGCTGCAGGGCGCGCGGCAGCGGGACAGCGACGGGATTTTCGTTGAGGAACACGGGTGGTGGGCTGGTATCGTTCATGCCGGCGATCCCACGCGTTGGCTGCCGCCCCAGTGAGCAGGAACACCCGCGCGTCAGGGTTCGGCACTAGCACTGAACGTGCCCGCGCGAAATCGGTTCGCCGTGTTTTCGACAATTTGTTGAACGGGTCGTTCCGGCAAGGAAAAGGGGCGGCCCTGCGGCCGCCCCGGATAGCGCTGTCCACCTGCCTCGCTGAAGGCTCGAGCCCTACTTCGCGCCCTTGGCAGCGCTTTTGACAGCGTCCTTGGCACCCCGGTCCGCGAGGGCCGCCTGGGCGGCGGCGAGGCGGGCGATCGGTACGCGGTAGGGCGAGCACGACACGTAGTCGAGGCCGACCTCTTGGCAGAACCCGATGGAGGCCGGATCGCCGCCATGCTCGCCGCAAATGCCGAGCTTGATGTCGGGGCGGACCGCCCGACCCCGCTCGACGCCGATGCGCACGAGTTCGCCCACACCCTCCTGATCGATGGAGATGAAGGGATCGGCCGAGAGGATGCCCTTCTGGGTGTAGGCCCCGAGGAAGGTCGAGGCGTCGTCGCGGGAGATGCCGAGCGCGGTCTGCGTCAGGTCGTTGGTGCCGAAGGAGAAGAACTCCGCCGTCTCGGCGATGTCGCCCGCACGCAGGGCTGCGCGGGGCAGCTCGATCATCGTGCCCACTTGATAATCAAGGGTGCCTCCGGTTTCGGCAGAGACCGCCTTCGCCATGGCGTCGATGCGGCTCTTGACGATGTCGAACTCCATCTTCGTGAAGA
>NZ_JAQGKL010000168.1 GCF_028290105.1 Methylobacterium sp. | reverse complement strand
GAGCGGCGCCAGAGCTCCGGCTACGTCCAGCCCGGAAGCCCCAAGGCGACCATCACCACGGCACAGACGCGCCTGCTGCTCGAGGCGAGCCTGGCTCTGCCGCTCAACCTCGGCACGGTCTCGCTACCGATCTACGTCCAGGCGGCGATGGCGCGGGGAACCCTGCGCAACGTCACCTGCCCGTGGACGGATCGCGCGCGTCGGCAGGTCGTCGTCGATGCGCAGCCCGGCGTCGCCGATCTGGCGATCGCGGATATCCCTAAGTCACTCCTCGATCCGACCGCCCGGACACCCGATTACGACACGCCGGCGGGACTTCTGCGGGTGGCTCCCGCGCTGACGGTCTCCGGACGCAGTCGCGTCACGCTCAAAAGCCCCTACGCACAATCGATCACCTTCAGTGACGACGACATCGCCCGACATACCGTCCGCTCCGTCTCATCGAGCGGACTGACGCAATCGCTGACCGGTAGCCTGATCGCCAACCTGGACCTGCGCGTGGGCGGGGTCGGTGTCCTCACCCCGAGCGTCGTCACCGGCACCGTCGCGACGGCCCTGTCCGCCGCGACCCCGGCCCTCGACAGGGTGCTCGACAACACGCTGAAGGTTCTGGGCATCAGGATCGGGTCCGCCGACGTTTCGGTCGAGGGCACGCGCTGCGATCAGGCCGTGCTGGTCCAGTGACCGGGACGAGACCCGTGTGCAGCCCGATGTTCTGCTGAGGTTTCGCGAAACACCCGTGGGTGTCTCAGACACCCGGGATCATAGCGGGCATTGCTACGAAACGAGCAGTCAGGCCTCGCGTTTGGCCAGCGCGATCGCACACATTCGAGAGGCCCCGCCTTCTCGTAAGCATTCGGCATCGTCAGGCACGCACGAGGCCATCAGCGAACACGCCGCCGCCACGTTTCCGTGGCGGATTTCCGCTCCGTCACCAGCCGGAGATTCGCCCGTGGCCGTTTCGCGTTTGGGTGCGGTGTTCCGCGCGGTCTGGCTCGGCGTGGTCCTGGCCTCAAGTGCGGCCTGCGCCGCGCCGTCGCCCGCGTCGGACCTGGCGCTCCTCGATGCCCTGACCTGGGGGGCGACCCCGACGAGCTTTGCGGCGCTTCGCGCGCTAGGGAGGGAGGCTTGGCTGGCGGCCCAGTTGCGGCCCGGCACTCCCGCCGCCCTGCCGGCGGCGGTCCAGTCGCAGATCGCGGCCGGGCAGCCGCAAGGTGAGCTGTTCGACAGGGTCGCGGCCCTCGACGCGCAGGCGAAGGCCGCCAACGCGCTCCCCGATCCCGACGCGAAGAAGGCCGCGCAATCCGCTTATCAGGGCGCCCTGAACGATGCGCTGCGTCGCGCGGCTTCGACCACGATCCTGCGCGCGCTCTACGCGCCAGACCAGATCCGTGAGCGGATGGCCTGGTTCTGGTTCAACCGCTTCAACGTCCACCAAGGCAAGGCGAATCTCCGCGCGCTGGTCGGCGATTACCTCGACGGCGCCATCCGCCCGCATGCCTTGGGGCGTTTTCGCGATCTCCTCGCCGCGACCCTCGAGCATCCGGCGATGCTGCGCTACCTCGACAACGCCGAGAACGCCGCCGGGCGGATCAACGAGAATTACGCCCGCGAACTGATGGAACTGCACACGCTGGGGGTCGGCGGCGGCTACACGCAGCACGACGTCGAGGAACTCGCCCGCATCCTCACCGGAGCCGGCATCGAGCTGCGCCCCGAGAACCCCAAGCTGAAGCCCGAGCGTCAGGGCGATCTCGTGCGTCGCGGCCTGTTCCTCTTCAACCCGGCCCGGCACGATTACGGCGACAAGGTCCTCCTCGGTCACGCCCTCCAGGGCCGGGGCTATTCCGAGATCGAACAGGCTCTCGACCTCCTGAGCCGGCACCCCGCCACCGCCCGCAACCTCTCCCGGGCCATGGCCGGCTACCTGATGGGACGGCCACCCTCCGAGGCGCTGGTCGACCGCCTTGCCGGGGTGTTCACGCGCACCGACGGGGAGATCGCCGCGGTTCTCGACGCCTTGGCCCACGCCCCGGAATTCACTGCCGGGCTCGGCACCGGGTTCAAGGACCCGATGCGCTACGTCCTCTCGGCGGTGCGCCTCGCCTATGACGACCGCGTCGTCCTGAATACCGGCCCGGTCCAGGGCTGGTTGAACCGGCTCGGGGAGGGGCTGTTCAACCGCTCGACGCCCGACGGCTATCCCCTCGACGCCGCGGCCTGGAACGGCCCCGGCCAGCTCACGACGCGCTTCGAGATCGCACGCCAGATCGGTGGCGGCCCGGCCGGGCTGTTCAAGGCGACCACCCCCGACGCGGTGGAAGAGCCCGCCTTCCCGCTCCTTCAGAACGCCCTCTATTTCGGCGCCCTCGGCGCCACCCTCGCGGAGCCGACCCGGGCGGCGCTCGGCCGGGCGATCTCGCCCCAGGACTGGAACACCCTGTTCCTGTCCTCCCCCGACTTCATGCACTGACGGAGGCCTTCAGATGAACAGACGCGATCTCCTCCGCGCGGCGGCCGCGTTTGGAGGCAGCACCGTGGCGGGGCGGGTCTGGGCGGCGCCCAAGGCCGATGCCCGCCTGCTCGTGGTGTTCCTGCGCGGCGCCTACGACGCGGCCAATGTGGTGATCCCGACCGGCAGCGATTTCTATTACCGCGCGCGTCCGACGCTCGCCGTCGCCCGGCCCGACGCGGCCAACCCCGCCGCCGCGCTCGCGCTCGACGCCGACTGGAGCCTGCACCCGGCCCTGCGCGAGACGATCCTGCCGCTCTTTGCCAAGGGGCAGGCGGCCTTCGTGCCCTTTGCCGGCACGAACGACCTGACGCGGAGCCATTTCGAGACGCAGGACACCATCGAGCTCGGCCAGACCATCGGCGAATCGCGCAACTACCAGTCCGGCTTCATGGCCCGGCTGGCCTCCGAACTCACGCGGGTCCGGCCCATCGCCTTCACGGAGCAGTCGCCGCTGGTCTTCCGGGGCCCGGAACCCGTGCCGAACATCGCCCTCGCGGGCCTCGGCAAGCCCGGGGTCGACGAACGGCAGGCCAAGCTCATCGCGGCGATGTATGCGGGCGGCCCGCTGGCGGGCGCGGTCAACGAAGGCTTTCGCGTGCGCGACGAGGTCTATCGCACGATCTCCGATCACCAGGCCCAGGCCGATCGCGGCGCGGTCTCGCCCAAGGGCTTCGAACTCGCCGCCCGCCGGATCGGGCGTCTGATGCGGGACCAGTTCAATCTCGGCTTCGTCGACGTCGGCGGCTGGGACACCCACGTGAACCAGGGGGCTGCCACCGGCTACCTCGCCGACCGCCTGGGTGAACTCGGGCGCGGCCTTTCCGGCTTCGTGCAGGAAATCGGCGGCGGCTGGAACGACACCGTCGTGGTGGTGGTCTCGGAGTTCGGGCGCACCTTCCGCGAGAACGGCAATCGCGGCACGGATCACGGCCATGGCAGCGTCTATTGGGTGCTCGGCGGCGGAATCCGGGGCGGGCGCATCGCCGGACCCCAGGTGCGAGCCGACGAGGCACACCTGTTCCAGAACCGCGACTACCCCGTGCTCACCGACTACCGGGCGATGCTGGCCGGCCTGTTCCAGCGGCTCTACGGGCTCGACGTGGCGAGCCTGGCGCGCATCTTCGCGGACGTGGCGCCGAGCGATCTCGCGCTGATCTGACCGGCGCAAAAGAAATGGGGCCGCCTTTCGGCGACCCCCTTTCCCACGACGCTCTGGTGGAATGGACTTAGATGTCCTTGCCGCCCATGCCGCCGCCCATGCCGCCGCCGCCCGGCATGCCGCCGCCGGCCGAGTCCTTCTTAGGAGCATCGGCGATCATGGCTTCCGTGGTCACCTGCAGTCCGGCGATGGAGGAGGCGTCCTGAAGGGCGGTGCGCACGACCTTGGCCGGGTCGACGATGACCGCCTGGATCATGTCCACGTTCTCTTCTGTCTGGGCGTTGAAGCCGTAGGTGATCGTGGCCGTGTTGTCGGTGATCTTGCCGACCACGTTCGAGCCCTCGACGCCGGAATTGGCGGCGATCTGGCGGATCGGGGCCTCAAGGGCCTT
>NZ_JAQGKL010000114.1 GCF_028290105.1 Methylobacterium sp. | reverse complement strand
GCGGGCATCGGTCCAGTCGGTAATGAAGACCTGATGGTCGGGCAGCATCGCCTCCACGGTGCCGCGCAGGAGCGTGGAATAGTGCCCCGACATCGGCGCCACGATGAGGAGCTTGGGCTGCGGCTCGGCGGGGCCGCGCGCGAATACGCGGTCGAAGGTGACCACACGGCAGAAGGGGCGCTCCCAGACCACGCGCTCGGTCACAGGCACGGGCGTGCCGTCGATCGTGATCTGCTTGAAATCGAAGTTCGGCTTGCCGTAGCGGCGCGTCACGCGCTCGAACATCTCGCAGGCCGCCGCGAGCGAGCGGGCGTAGGGCGTGTAGGCCAGCGGGTTGGCGGGGTTCTGAAGGCTGTGCTTGGCCATGTCGGCGACGAGGCGCGCCGGCGTCGTCATGATGCGCGCCGCCTCGTACCAGTAATAGGACAGGTTCACGGATTCGCTCCCCTTGGCGCCGGCTTCGCTCCCCGCGAGCGTTTCGCGGACCGCGCCGCGTCGGATCGTTCCGGACCCGTGTCCCCCGGCTTAGCGCAAAAGCGGTGTCGACAGGAGCGGCGCACAGGGACGTTTAGGGATGGACGCGAGACATCCGGGCCCTATCGTTCCCTCCACATGATCGACATGAGCACCAACGGCTTCGTCCGCGACGCCCGGCACCTGCGCCTCGACACCTTCGTGCGACTGCGCTGGCTCGCGATCACCGGGCAGAGCGCGGCGGTGGGCGGGGCGCAGTTCGGCTTGGGGCTGCCGCTGCCGTTCGGCTGGTGCTTCCTCGTCATCGCCACCTCGTCCTGGCTGAACCTGGCGCTGCGCATCCGCTTTCCCGCGAGCTACCGCCTGAGCGACGATTCGGCGGCACTCCTGCTCGCCTTCGACATCGTCCAGCTCGCGGCCCTGCTGTTCCTCACCGGCGGCTTGCAGAACCCGTTCTCCCTGCTGTTCCTCGCGCCCGTGCTGATCTCGGCCACCGCCCTGCCGCCGGAGCGGACCCTGGCGCTCGGGCTCCTCGCCATCGGCCTCGCGACCCTGCTGGCGCTGGTGCACCGTCCGCTGCCCTGGTTCGCGGACGGGCGGCTCGAACTGCCGTTCCTCTACATTTCCGGCATCTGGACCGCGATCCTGCTCGGCACCGCCTTCACGGGCGTCTACGCCTGGAAGGTCGCCGAGGAGACGCGCCAGCTCGCCCAGGCGCTCGCCGCCACCGAACTGGTGCTGGCGCGCGAGCAGCACCTCTCGCAGCTCGATGGGCTCGCGGCGGCCGCCGCCCACGAGCTCGGGACGCCGCTGGGCACCATCATGGTGGTGACGAAGGAACTGACGCGTCAACTCGCGACCACCGCCAGCCCCTCGGTGCGGGAGGATCTCGCCCTCCTGCGCGATCAGGTCGACCGCTGCCGGGGCATCCTCTCGAAGCTGACCTCCCTCGACAGCGACGAGGGCGGCTTCCTGCAGACCGTGAGCCTCAGCCACCTCGTCGAGGAACTCGTCGAGCCGCAGCGCGCCATGGGTATCGTGCTTGAGGTCTCGAACCAGGGCGAGGGGCCGGAGCCGGTCTGCCGGCGCAATCCGGGCGTGATGTTCGGGCTCGCCAACATCGTCGACAACGCCGTCGATTTCGCGTCCGTCCGGGTGGTGATCGAGGCGCGCTGGACGTTCGAGCGGGTCTGGCTGGAGATCCGCGACGACGGCCCCGGTTTCTCCAGCGAGGTCCTGCTCCGGGCGGGCGAGCCCTACGTCACCACCCGCAGCCCCGACCGCTCGCGCAAGCCCGACAGCACGGGCGCGGGCCTCGGCCTCGGACTTTTTATCGCCAAGACACTGATCGAACGCTCCGGCGCACAGTTGACCTTGTCGAACGCCTCTCAATCCGAGGCCACCGGAGCCGTCGTCAGGATCGGTTGGGCGCGCCACATCTTCGAGCGCGACGCCCTCGCGCTCCATCACGCGCAATTGAGTCGTGGGCAACCCCTAACCGAAACCGGTGCGACACCTATATAAACGGCAGAAGAGAACAGTCTCGAAGATTGATCAGGAACACGGAGGAGCGTCGATGCTGACGCAGACCGGAACAACGGCGCCCGGCGCCGATATCGCGCAGCTTGGCGATCACGATCCGTTGGCGGCGTTCACCGACCGCACGCTTCTGATCGTCGATGACGACAAGCCTTTCTCGACGCGGCTCGCCCGGGCCATGGAGATGCGTGGCTACGAAGTCCAAGTGGCCGAGAGTGTCGCCGAAGGCGTCTCCATGGTGGACGTACGTCCGCCGGCTTTCGCGGTGATCGACATGCGGCTCGGGGACGGAAACGGCCTCGACGTGATCGCCCGCTTGAAGGAGCGCCGCCCGGAAGCGCGCGGCGTCATCCTGACCGGCTACGGCAATATCGCCACGGCGGTCACGGCGGTGAAGCTCGGCGCCTTCGACTACCTCGCCAAGCCCGCCGATGCCGATGAGATCCACGGCACGCTGATGGCGCAGCCCGGCGAGCGCGCCGACCCGCCCGAAAACCCGATGTCGGCGGACCGGGTGCGCTGGGAGCACATCCAGCGTGTCTATGAACTCTGTGGACGCAACGTCTCGGAAACGGCGCGGCGCCTCAATATGCACCGCCGGACCCTTCAGCGCATCCTGGCCAAGCGCGCCCCGCGCTGAAGCGAGATGCGGCGACGTTGCGCGACCGACCCGGTTCGCGCTACGTCGCCAACTCACAACCGTCACGCCGAGGCTCTCGGCGTGATGCCGGCGACAGGACCAAATCGACGTGAACACGCGTAACCTGATCACCATCGCCAGCATGATGGTCCTCGTCGGCACTGAGGTGTTCGCCGTGGCTATCGCGGCCGGCTGGGCGCTGGCGGGCCTGTTCGATCTCGGCGATACCGTCGGTCATGTCCTTATGGCTCTGTTCAGCCTGTTCGCCGCCTGGGTCATGCTGCAATTGTGGCGCCGTGCGACCAGCATCGAGCCTCTTCGCGGCCCGACGACGGCATCCCGCTAGAGCGCATTCCACCGCTGGCGATCACGCACGGCCCCGACGGGGGCCGTTTTGCGTTGCCTGGGGCACGTTTCCTGATTATCGCCATGATGCCGCGACACCCGATGCTCCGTCACGAGCGATGCCCTGCCACGAGATTGAGTTCGACCCCATGAAAGCACGCATCATCGTCACCTTGAAGACCGGCGTGCTGGACCCGCAGGGCAAGGCGATCGAGGCGGCCTTGACGTCGTTCGGCCTCAGCGGCGTCGATGGCGTCCGCCAGGGCAAGGTCTTCGACGTCGAGATCGCGGGCGACGACCGTACGGTCGCGGAGGCCACCCTCAAGGCCGCATGCGAGAAGCTGCTCGCCAACACCGTGGTCGAGAACTACGCCATCGAGATCGCCTGATGCGCGCCGCCATCATCGTCTTTCCCGGCTCCAACCGCGATGCCGACGTCGCCCATGCCCTGACCCGTTCGGGGGCGGAGGTCGTCAAGGTCTGGCACGCGGACACCGAACTGCCGGCGGGTACCGATCTCGCCGTCCTGCCGGGTGGCTTCTCCTACGGCGACTACCTGCGCTGCGGCGCCATCGCGGGACGTGCGGCGGCCATGGATGCGGTCCGCGCCCATGCGGCGCGCGGCGGCCTCGTGCTCGGCATCTGCAACGGCTTCCAGATCCTGTGCGAATCGGGCCTGCTGCCCGGCGTCCTGATGCGCAACGTCGACCGGCGCTTTATCTGCCATCGCCAGTTGCTGCGCGTCGAGCGCGCCGACACCCGGTTCACCTCGGCCTATGCCAAAGACCAGGTCATCGACGTCTGCGTGGCGCATGGCGAGGGCAATTACTTCGCGGATGCCGAGACAATCGCGCGGCTCGAAGGCGACGGACGCGTGGCGTTCCGCTACTGCGACGCCGCCGGCAACCTCACGGTGGATGCCAACCGCAACGGCTCGCTGAACTCCATCGCGGGCATCTACTCCGAGAAGCTCAACGTGCTCGGTCTGATGCCCCACCCGGAAAACTTCGTGGAGGATCTCGTGGGCGGGACCGATGGGCGCGGGCTCTTCGAGAGCCTGGCGGCGTAGGCTCCGAGAACTTTTTCCCTTCGGGGGAGAGGACGAGCGCAGAGCCGACGCCTCGCGAAAAGGGGACCGTCATTCAACCCGCTGACGCCGGCAAACTTCTCCCGCGAACGGGAGAAGAATCGAACGGATTCAGTGCCCGTCGAATTCCATCAGGGTCCGCACCGGCACGTCGAGGTCGCGCAGCTTCTGGGCGCCGCCGATTTCCGGCAGGTCGATGACGAAGCAGGCGGCCACCACCTCGGCGCCGATGCGGCGCAGCAGGTTCACCGCGGCGCAGGCCGTGCCGCCGGTGGCGATGAGGTCGTCGACGAGGAGAACGCGGTCACCCGGCTTGATGGCATCGACGTGGATTTCCATCTCGTCGGTGCCGTATTCGAGGGCGTAGGCGATCGAGACGGTCTTGTGGGGCAGCTTGCCCTTCTTCCGGATCGGCACGAAGCCCGAGGAGAGCTGGTGCGCCACCGCGCCGCCGAGGATGAAGCCCCGCGCCTCGATGCCGGCCACTTGGTCGATCCGCCCACCCGCATAGGGATGCACCAGCGCATCGACCGCGCGCCGGAAGGCACGCGGGTCGCTGAGCAGGGTCGTGATGTCGCGAAACACGATGCCGGGCTTCGGGTAGTCGGGGATCGAGCGGATCGAATCCTTCAACGCGATGTGGCGGCGGGATTCCATGCGGGCGGCCTCTCGGGAGATGTTGCGGAAGCGAGGGGTGCGGAAATGCCCCTCAGGCGTGCGCGTGCGCGCGGCGCAGGAGCTTGACGAGTTCGCCGTGCAGGATCTCGTTGCCGCAGGCGACGGATCGGGCCGCGAGCGGTTCGGCACCGCCGTCAGCGCTGGTGACGAAGCCGCCGGCCTCGCGCACCAGGATGATGCCGGCCGCGATGTCCCAGGTTTGGAGATCGCGCTCCCAGTAGAGATCCGAGCGCCCGCAGGCGACGTAGGCGAGATCGAGGGCGGCCGAGCCGAAGCGGCGGGCGCCCCCCGTGACCGCCATGACGGCGGCGACTTCGCGCAGGAGCTTGGGGTGGTCGCCGCGCCCGAGATAGGGCGAGCCGTAGGCTACCAGCGCGTCGGCCATGTCGGTCCGGCCCGAGACGCGCAGGCGGCGGTTGTTGAGGTAGGCGCCCTTGCCGCGCTCGGCGACGAACAATTCGTCCTTGGCCGGGTCGTAGATCACGCCGGCCACGATCTGACCCTCGCGCTCGAGGCCCACCGAGATGGCGAAGTGCGGGATGCCATGCAGGAAGTTGGTGGTGCCGTCGAGGGGATCGACGTGCCAGGTGTGGCTCTTGTCCGCACCCTCGACGTTTCCGGATTCCTCGAGGATCAGGCCGTAGCCCGGGCGCGCCTTCATCAGCGCGTCCTTCAGCACCTCCTCGGCCTTGCGGTCGGCCGCCGAGACGAAGTTGCCCGGCCCCTTGCGGGAAACCTGGAGGTTCTCGATCTCGCCGTAGTCGCGCTTGAGGCCGCGGGCCGCCTTGCGGACGGCATCGACCATGACGGTCATGAGGGGTGAGCTGATCATCGATCTAAGGGTCCAAGTCTCTTCAAAGAACGTCGCATCGCGGGCGAATTGGCGCCGCCATAGCACGTTTGCGCTGGCTCTCACCCCTGCCGAATGCGGACCTGCCCCCCGGGGGCGTTATTTGACGTTGGCGCGCTCGGCGGCGAGCGTCTCGGCGCGGGAACGCTCGTCGGGCGTGAGCCCCTTCAGATTGTCGTCGAGCCAGGCATCGGACAGCCCCTGGGCCGAGGCGGCGAGGTTCCAGGCGGCGGCCTCGACCGGGTTCTTCTGGACCCCGCGCCCGACCACGAAGAGGCGGGCGGCCCGGTTCTGCGCGATGGCGTTGCCGCGCGCCGCGGCATGCAGGAAGTAGCGCGCTGCCCGGGCCTCGTCCTTCGGCAGGCCGGTGCCGTTGAAGAGCAGGATCGCGAACTCGACCTCGCCGGCGAGATCGCCGTTGTCGGCCGCGCGCCGGAACCACTCGGCCGCCTGGGCGGGGTCCTTCGCCACGCCGCGCCCCTGCAGGTAGAGCACGCCGAGATCGTGCTGTGCCGCGCCGATCTCGCCTTCGGCCGCCTTGCGGAACAGCGTCGCCGCGCGGGTCTGGTCCGGGTCGGTGCCACTACCGAGGAGGATCAGCGCGAGGTTGTAGGCCGCGGTGGTGTCGCCCTTGTCGGCGGCCTTCTCCAGCCATTGGCGACCGGCCTTCATGTCCTTGGCGCCGCCGCGACCGTCGATGGACATCAGGCCGAGCGAGGCCATGGCATGGACGTCGCCCTGCTGAGCCGCGAGCCGGTACCATTCGGCGGCCTTGACCGGGTCCTGCTTGATGCCGAGGCCCTGGTTGTAGAGTTCGCCGAGCAGCGTCATCGCCGCGGCGTCCTTCGAGTCGGCAGCGATCCGCCTCGTCGCCTCGCGGAAGGCGGTGGTGTACTGCCCGCGCTGATAGGCGCCGAAGGCGGCGTCCGGCGGGCTGTCGCCGGGCTTGGGCGCGAAGGGCACGAGCCGCACCGCATTCGGCGTGTAGGGTGTCGGCAGCTCCTTCAGGGGCGCCTTGAACACTTCCTTGGTGACGGGCTTGGCCGAGTCCGGCGACAGGGTCGTCGCGGCATGGGCCGCGCTCGCGCCGAGCGCCAGGACAAGAAGCCCGGGTGCCAGCCTCACGAACTCACCTCCGCGGCGGCCGTGACCTGTGCCTGGATGGCGGCCACATCGGTGCCCTCCCCGATCCACAAAGCGCTTTCGAGACCGAGGAACTCGGCCCCCGTGGCGAGGATCGGCCCGACCTGGTCGGCTGCATGCGCCACCGCGATGCAGGGCGTCTCGAAGATCTCGGTCCACCAGGCGGCGCGGTCCACCACCGTCTCGGCGTCCGGCGCGATGCCGTCGGCATAGAGGCCACCGAACATCACGTAGTCGACGCCCGCCTCGCCCGCCTCCATGGCGGCGTGTTTCTGCTCGTGACCACCGGCCCCGAGGATGCGGCCGTCGTCGAGACGGTCGCGCAACTCGCGCAAAGCCCCGTCCCTCGGCTTGTCGAGGTGGACGCCGTCGGCCCCGCCCCGGGCCGAGACGCTGACGAGGTCTCCGGCAAACCCGGCGCAGGACACGACCAATGCCGCGCCGATCGCCTGTGCGACAGGTGCGAGGCGCTTGACGAGGTTGACGAGACTGCGCTCGTCGAAGGGCGCGAGCCGCAGAAGGATCGCGGCGACGTCGCCCGCCGCGCCGGCGGCGGTGATGGCCGCCGCGAGGGCGTCGGCGTCAGCGGCCTCGACCCGATGCGGGCTCAGCAGGGCGAGGCGTGTGCGGGGTTCCGACATGCGGGGTCCTTCGCTCGCGCCTCAGCGCGCGGCGCCGATCTTCGGGTCGAGGGAGCCGTCGGCGTAACGCTTGGCCATGGTGGCCACCGAGACCGGGCGGATCTTCGAGCCCTGGCCGGCGGTGCCGAACTCCTCGAAGCGCTGGCGGCAGAGCTTCGTCATCGCCTCCATGGCGGGCTTGAGGTACTTGCGCGGGTCGAACTCGGCCTTGTTCTCGGCCAGGATCTTCCGAATCTGGCCCGTCATCGCCATCCGGTTGTCCGTGTCGATGTTGATCTTGCGAACGCCGTGCTTGATGCCGCGCTGGATCTCTTCGACCGGCACGCCCCAGGTCGGCTTCATCTCTCCGCCGTACTGGTTGATGATGTCCTGCAGGTCCTGGGGCACCGAGGAGGAGCCGTGCATCACGAGGTGGGTGGTGGGCAGGCGCCGGTGGATCTCCTCGATGACGTTCATCGCCAGCACGTCGCCGTCGGGCTTACGGGTGAACTTGTAGGCGCCGTGCGAGGTGCCCATGGCGACGGCGAGCGCGTCGACCTTGGTGGCTTGCACGAACTTCACGGCCTCGTCCGGGTCGGTGAGCAGCTGGTCGTGGCTGAGCACGCCTTCGGCGCCGTGGCCGTCCTCGGCCTCGCCCTCGCCGCTCTCCAGCGAGCCGAGCACCCCGAGTTCGCCCTCCACCGAGACGCCGGCCCAATGGGCCATCTTGGTGACGTTGCGGGTGATCTCGACGTTGTAGGCGTAGTCGGCCGGGGTCTTGCCGTCGGCCTTCAGGGAGCCGTCCATCATCACCGAGGTGAAGCCGTACTGGATCGCCGTGGCGCAGGTCGCCTCGTCGCTGCCGTGGTCGAGATGCATGCAGACGGGGATGTGAGGATAGATCTCGACCAGGCCGTCGATGAGCTTGGCGAGGACGATGTCGTTAGCATAGGCGCGCGCGCCCTTGCTCGCCTGGAGGATCACCGGCGAATCGGTGGCATCCGCGGCCGCCATGATGGCGAGGCCCTGTTCCATGTTGTTCAGGTTGAAAGCCGGTACGCCATATTCATGCTCGGCGGCGTGGTCCAGGAGCTGCCTCAGGGTAATGCGGGCCATGGGTTTCTCCGTACATCCGACCGCCGGGGCGATCCGCTGACCGTCGCGCCGGCTGGCGCGCTACATTTTCAGAATTCTTTGGTCTTTTCGGACCTTCGGCGGCCCGTTGCAATCGGTCCGGGTCCGGGCTCAAGCCTTGGCGCGCAGGGCCTCGACGCCGGGCAATTCCTTGCCCTCCAGCCATTCCAGGAAGGCGCCGCCGGCCGTGGAGACGTACGAGAACGCCTCGCCCACGCCCGCATGGTTGAGGGCCGCGACCGTGTCGCCGCCGCCCGCCACCGAGACGAGCTTGCCGGCCTTGGTGCGCTCGGCGGCATGCCGCGCGGCGGCCACGGTGGCGGCATCGAACGGGGAAAGCTCGAAGGCGCCGAGCGGCCCGTTCCAGACCAGGGTCGCGGCCTCGTCGATGGCCGCGTTGATCTCGGCGACCGAGGCGGGGCCGGCATCGAGGATCATGCCGTTCTCGGGGACCGCGTCCACCGAGACGGTCTCGTGCGCGGCGTTCGCCTTGAACTCGGCGGCCGACACCGCATCGACCGGGAGGATGATGCGGCACTTGGCGGCCTCGGCCGCCGCAATGATGCGATGCGCGGTCTCGGCGAGATCCTTCTCGCAGAGCGACTTGCCGACGCCCTTGCCTAGCGCGTGCAGGAAGGTGTTGGCCATGCCGCCGCCGATGACGAGCATGTCGACCCTGGCGACGAGGTTCTGCAGGAGGTCGATCTTGGACGAGACCTTGGCGCCGCCGACGAGGGCGATGACGGGCCGGGCCGGGGATTCGAGTCCCTTGGTCAGGGCGTCGAGTTCCGCCTGCATGAGGCGCCCGGCATAGGCCGGAAGCACGTGGGCCAGGCCCTCGGTGGAGGCGTGTGCCCGGTGCGCGGCCGAGAACGCCTCGTTGACGTAGAGATCGCCGTTGGCGGCGAGTGCCTCCGTGAAGGCCTTGTCGTTCGTCTCCTCACCCGCGTGAAAGCGGGTATTCTCGAGGAGCAGCACGCTGCCGTCCTCGAGGGCGGCCACGGCATCGGCGGCGGCCGGGCCGACGCAATCCTCGGCGAAGGACACGGGCCGGCCGAGACACCGGCTCAGGGTCTCGACCACGGGCTGGAGCGATTCCGACGCCACGGGCTTACCCTTGGGACGTCCAAAATGGGCCAGCAGGACGACGCGCCCGCCCTTGTCGGCGATCTCGCGGATCGTAGGCACGATCCGCTCGATCCGCGTGGCATCGGTGACGCGTCCACCCTCCATCGGCACGTTCAGGTCCACGCGCAGGAGCACGCGCTTGCCCTGGAGCGGGCCGGCATCGTCAAGGGTGCGGAAAGCGGTCATCGGAGCCTGGGCGTTGGGGCGTCTGAGGGCGGGATCAGCGCGGCGGCAGGAGGGTTTCGAGGTGAAAGCGCTGGGCCGCGATGGTGAGCGCCACCGTCAGCACGGCGGTGATGATCGCGGTGAGCACGAGGGCACCGGAGCCCGGCAGGCCGCGAGTGCGATCGGCGACCGCGCGAACCTCGCTGCGCAGGGCCGAGAGGTCGCTCTGGCGGGCGGCCTCGTTCATGCGGGCGGCGGCTCCCTCGACCTTCTCCTCCACGCGGGAGAGCAGGGCCTCGGAGCGGGCGTACTTGTCCTCGATCCGCGCGCACTTGTCCTCGATCCGGGCGAGCTGGTCGCCACCCGGCGCAGAGGTCGGCGCGCTCACGGATTCGGTTTTTGCGACGAGCGCGGGCGGCGACGCCGCAGATGCGATCGTCGCCGGGGTGGGGGCCGGCGACGAGGCTGGGATGCTGCCTGGGATGAAGTCGCGTCCGGTTGGGGAAGTCTCTGTCATGTCAGGCGTACCATCTTGGGTCTTCGGGAACGTTGAAGTCCGTCAGAAGCCGGCGGTGCGGCTCAGAGCAACTTGCCCATCGCCACGGCGGTGTCGGCCATGCGGTTCGAGAATCCCCACTCGTTGTCGTACCAGGCCAGGATGCGCACGAAGGTGCCGTCCATGACCTTGGTCTGATCGAGGTGGAAGGTTGACGAGTGGGGGTCGTGGTTGAAGTCGATCGAGACGTTGGGCTGGTCGGTATAGGCGAGCACGCCCTTCAGCGGGCCGTCGGCGGCGGCGCGGATGGCGTTGTTGATCTCCTCGACCGTGGTCGCGCGCTTGGCGGTGAAGACCAGGTCGACGGCCGAGACGTTCGGGGTCGGCACGCGGATCGAGGTCCCGTCGAGCTTGCCCTTCAGCTCCGGCAGCACGAGGCCGACGGCCTTGGCGGCACCGGTGGAGGTCGGGATCATCGACAGGGCCGCGGCGCGGGCCCGGTAGAGGTCCTTGTGCATCTGGTCTAGCGAGGGCTGATCGTTGGTGTAGGAGTGGATCGTGGTCATGAAACCGCGCTCGATCCCCACGAGATCGTTGAGCACCTTGGCCACCGGCACGAGGCAGTTGGTGGTGCAGGAGGCGTTCGAGATCACGTGGTGATCGGCGGTCAGCTTGTCGTGGTTGACGCCGTAGACGACCGTGAGGTCGGCGCCGTCGGCGGGCGCGGACACGATCACGCGCTTGGCGCCGGCCTCGAGATGGGCCTTGGCCTTGTCCCGCGTGGTGAAGATGCCGGTGCATTCGAGCGCGATGTCGACGCCGAGTTCGCGGTGCGGCAGCTCGGCCGGGTTGCGCACGGCGGTGACCTTGATGCGCTGCCCGTCGACCACGATGAACTCGCCGTCGACCTCGACCTTGGCGTTGAAGCGGCCGTGGATCGAATCGAAGCGCAGGAGGTGGGCGTTGGTCTCGACAGGGCCGAGATCGTTGATCGCCACCACCTCGATGTCCTTGCGGCCGGCCTCGTGGATGGCCCGCAGGACGTTGCGGCCGATGCGTCCGAACCCGTTGATGGCAACCTTCACCGACACGGCGTGAGTCCTTCCCATAAATGGGCGCCACCCTTTGGCGGCACCCTGCAGCCTGTTGATCGTCTCAGGCCGCCCGGCGGGCAGGCCTCGATCCGTTGCCCGCTCTGTGCGGGTCCCGATTGAACGACGGATGAACCGTCGCCACCGACAGGCCCCTCGAACGCCAGGCAAATCCGGACGGGCCGCGCGGTGCGGCCGCGCGCGAGGGGCCTGCGCGAAAAGCCTGAACGTGTCACGGCATGCCGTATAACCGGTCTGCGGACGGCGGGTCTCTAACATGGTGACAAATCCGGGCAAAGGTCACATGCAGGGCGCGACCCGGGGATAACCTCCTTGAGCGATCCGACTGCGCTCCGGGCCGGTACTTTCCCGGTCGCGCCCTCGCGGGATCGGCGCTAGCCTTATGTGGCGGGCAGCGCGTGCGGATCGGCGGTGAGTCCCGCCCGGGCTTGAGGGGGTTTGTTTCGTGAGCGAGATGATCGATGACGCCTTGCGGCGTCTCGAAACCGTGCTGTCCCGGCTCGAAGGCGCCGTCGCCCATCGCTTCGAGGCCGAGCGGGACCCGAGCGACCTGGAAACCGAACTCGCGCTCATGGGCGAGGACCGGGCCCGGCTCGCCGCGGAACTCGACGCGGCCAGCGCGCGCCTCGTCGAGGTGGAGGCGACGTCCCGGGATGTCGGCCAACGCCTCGGCCGGGCCATCGCCACAGTGGAGGGCGTGCTGGCGCCGCCACGCCCCGACGCCTAACCGTTCCGACCCTCGACCGGCCTGAAACGACATGCCCCAGATCAACGTCTCCATCGACGCCAAGAACTACCGTATGGCCTGCGCCGAAGGCGAGGAGGCGCACCTGACGGCGTTGGCCCAGGGCCTCGACGCGCGCATCACCGAGATGCGCCGTTCCTTCGGTGAGATCGGCGACATGCGCCTGCACGTGATGGCCGCCCTGATGCAGGCCGACGAACTCCAGGAAGCGCAGGCCCGCCTCGCTGTCCTCGAGCAGGAG